>JAJZYI010000156.1 GCA_021798135.1 Actinomycetes bacterium
GCCGAGGCAGGTGGTCCCGCCGGGGCGGCCGAGAGCGGGCCGAGGCGCCGGGCCGGGACAGGCAGGCGGGGCGGCCGAGGGCGGGACGAGGCGCCGGGCCGGGACAGGCAGGCTCACCGCCCGATGGCGCGTGCCGCCGGCAACGGCTGCCGCGGGCGTAACGTGGGCGCTGTGTGCTGACCGGCGGGTACGGGCCGGCGACCGCGTCGGCGGCCGCCCCGAGCGGGCGACGCTGCTCACGTCGCAGATGTGCCGCAAGGACGTGCTGACCTCTCCGGCGTTCCTGCGCCGGGCGGAGGACCTGCGGCCGGTGTGGGACCCCGAGTGCACCGGCAGGCCGGTGAACCTCCACCGCAAGCTGTGGGAGTGGCTGTTCATCACCGAGGCGCTGGCCGAGCGGGGCGTGCTGCGCCCGGGCAGCCGCGGCCTGGGGTTCGGGGTCGGCCAGGAACCGCTCGTCGCCCTCTTCGCCAGCTACGGCTGCACCATCGTCGCCACCGACCTGCCGGCCGACGCGGCACGCCAGGCCGGCTGGACCGCCGACGGCCAGTTCGCCGGGGACCTCGAAGGCCTGAACCGCCACGGGCTGTGCGACCCGGACCAGCTGCGGCGCCTGGTGACGTTCCGCACCGTCGACATGCGGGCGGTGCCCGCCGACCTGCGGGGGTTCGACTTCACCTGGTCGTCGTGCGCCTTCGAGCACCTGGGCTCGCTGCGCGCCGGCATGCGCTTCGTCACCTCCCAGATGGCGTGCCTGGTCGCTGGCGGGGTGTCGGTCCACACCACCGAGCACAACGTCAGCTCGGACACCGACACGGTCGACGACTGGGTCACCGTCCTGTACCGCCGGCGCGACCTGCGTCGGCTCGCACGGATGCTGCGGCGCCGCGGGCACCGCGTGACCCTGGACCTGCGGCCCGGCGAGAGCGTCGATGACGGCCACGTGGACGTCCCGCCGTACACGAACGTGCACCTGCGCATCCGTGTGCAGGCGTTCGAGACGACGTCGTACGGCATCGTCGTGGAGAAGCGCGGCCGGCGCCGGGGGCGGCCCCCCGGTTGGAAGGCCTGAAGAGCCGAAGCGTGCCGGCGGGGCCCTGGTGTGGGCGGGGCCGAAGCGTGTGGGCGGGGCCTTGCTGTGTGGGCGGAGCCTTGCTGTGTGGGCGCCGACCGGACTCGAAGCTGACGTTGACGTAAAGAGGAGTTTCTCGTATCCTGGGTGCAGGCGGTCGGACCGGACGGCGGCCCGCCGTCCGGCGGCACGGCCGCAGGCACCCGGCCGTGCCGGCAGACCACTGGAGGGACCGACCAGGCGCCACGCAGCGAGCACGGAGGTGCGGCAGTGGACGGCAGCGTGAGCAGGCCCGACGCGGCGGGGCGGAGCGCCCCCGAGCCCGGCGGCCTGCACTACAAGTGGATCGCCCTGTCGAACACGACGCTGGGCATCCTGATGGTGACGATCAACACCTCCATCCTGCTGATCGCCCTGCCCGACATCTTCACCGGCATCGGCATCGACCCGCTCCAGCCGGGCAACACCAGCTACATGCTGTGGCTGCTCATGGGGTTCATGGTGGTGACCGCGGTGCTGGTCGTGAGCTTCGGCCGCATCGGCGACATGTACGGCCGGGTCAAGATGTACAACCTCGGCTTCGTCGTGTTCACCGGCTTCTCGATCCTGCTGTCGGTGACGTGGATGCACGGCGCCGCTGCGGCGATGTGGCTCATCGTGATGCGCATCGGGCAGGGGATCGGCGGCGCCTTCCTGTTCGCCAACTCGTCGGCCATCGTCACCGACGCCTTCCCGGAGAACCAGCGGGGCCTGGCGCTCGGCATCAACAACGTGGCTGCCATCGCCGGCTCGTTCATCGGCCTGGTGCTCGGCGGCCTCCTCGGCCCGGTCGCCTGGCAGCTCGTGTTCGTCGTGTCGGTGCCCTTCGGCCTGTTCGGGACGGTCTGGGCCTACCTGAAGCTCGAGGAGCGCGGCGTGCGCGTGCACGCGTCGATCGACTGGTGGGGCAACCTGACGTTCGCCGTGGGGCTCATCACCATCCTGGTGGGCATCACCTACGGCATCCTCCCCTACGGGCACCACGCCATGGGGTGGACGAACCCGGCCGTGCTCGCCGCGCTGGCCGGGGGGGCGGCGGTCCTGGCGGTGTTCGTCGTGATCGAGACGAAGGTGGCCCACCCGATGTTCCACCTGCCGCTGTTCCGGATCCGCGCCTTCGCCGCGGGGAACGTGGCCAGCCTGCTGGCCTCGCTCGGGCGCGGCGGCATGATGTTCATCCTCGTCATCTGGCTGCAGGGCATCTGGCTGCCGCTGCACGGCTACAGCTTCGTCGACACGCCGCTGTGGGCCGGCATCTACATGCTGCCGCTCACCGCAGGGTTCCTGATCGCCGGCCCGCTGTCGGGGTACCTGTCGGACCACTTCGGCGCCCGCCCGTTCGCCACCGGCGGGATGGTGCTCGCGGCCCTCAGCTTCCTGCTGCTCACGTTCCTGCCGATGGACTTCTCCTACGTCTGGTTCGCCCTGCTGCTCCTGCTCAACGGGCTGGCCATGGGGCTGTTCGCCTCGCCCAACCGGGCCGGGATCATGAACAGCCTGCCCCCGCACCAGCGAGGCAGCGGCGCCGGCATGGTGGCCACGTTCCAGAACTCGGCCATGGTCCTGTCCATCGGGATCTTCTTCACCCTGGTGATCACCGGGCTGGCGTCGCGCCTGCCGTCGTCGATGCAGCGGGGCCTGGTCGCCCACGGCGTGCCGCCGTCGCTGGCATCCCAGGTGTCGCACCTGCCGCCGACGGCCACGGTGTTCTCGGCGTTCCTCGGCTACAACCCGGTGCAGCAGCTCCTTGGCCCGCACCTCGCGAGCCTGCCCGCCGCCACCGTCGCCGACATCACCGGCCGGTCGTTCTTCCCGCACCTCATCGCCGAGTCCTTCGGCAGCGGCCTCGACCAGGCGTTCCTGTTCGCCATGGCGGCCATGCTGGTGGCGGCGGTGGCGTCATGGCTGCGCGGTGGCAAGTACGTCTACCGCGACACCGAGGCCGATGAGGACGAGGAGGGCGAGGAGGCCCCCGCCGGCGCTCTCGGCTCGGCGACGGGGGTGCCCGGCGGAGCGACGCCCGTGCCCGGCGGTGCGACGCCCGTGCCCGGCGGTGCGACGCCCGTGCCCGGCGGAGCGACGCCCGTGGCCGCCGGTGCGACGCCCGTGCCCGGCGGTGCGACACCCGTGGCCGCCGGTGCGCCGGGAGTGGGAGTGGCCCGAGGCGCGGGAGCGGGCCCAGACGCGGGAGCGGTCCCGAGCCGAAGCGGTCCGGCCGCAGCGGCCCCCGTGGGCCGCACGCCCGAGCCTGGCGCGGCCGCGGTGGCGAGCGGAGGCGCCGGCGGCGACGGCCCGGGGGCGGCCGGGCCGGGGCGGTACCGGATCCGGAGGTCGCGGCGCCACCGGGTGGGGACCGGCTGACCGCAGGCCCCGGGCCTGCAGGGTGCACCCTGGCTGCCCGCGCGGGTCCCGCTGCGGGGACGGTGCGCTCGGGCTGCCCGCGGGGTCCCGGCGCCGGCCGCTCGGTACGCTGGCCGGGTCACGACGCGGTGCCCGCCGGAGACGGCGGCTGGCGGCGACGGGAGGTCCCCACGATGGCGCGCGACTCGGAGCCGGCCGGTGGGAGCGACGGCGCGGGCGACCTCGGCCGGCGCTGGCGCGACGCCCGCCACCATGCCGCGGTCGACGTCTCGGCTGGCGCCGCGGCCGGCGAGCGAGCGGCGGCCGAGGTCGGCAGGGCCGCCGAGGCGATGCACCTGCAGGTCGTCAGCACCGGCCTGCACGGCGACCGGGTGCTCGTGGGCCACGTGCTCGGGACGCACCTGGTGCTGCCGGCCGGCGGGCTCCACGGCCCTCGGCAGACCCCGGCCGTCGCCTACCTGTTCGCCGACGCGCTGGCGGTGCGCCCGAGTGACGACGCGCCGATGTCGACGGTGCCGCTGCTCGGGCTGCACATGGTGTTCCCGCCGCTGGCGCTGACGCGCTGGCTCTACAAGGCGGGTCGCATCGAGCACGCCAACGTCGACCTGGTGACGGTGGCAAGGGAATTCGAGGCGTCGATCTCGCAGTGGACCGTCGACGACTTCGCCGCCGCCGACCCGAAGCTCCAGGTGCACCGCCTCGGAGCCCTCGACGGCCCGGTCCACGTCCACCAGCGGCTCGGCTTCGCCAGCCTGTGGGCGCCGGTGCCGGGCGGCCACCCGCTGCACCTCAAGAGCACGCTGCCGGCGCCCGCCGAGGCGTTCGCCACGCTCTGGGACCTGTGCGCGTCGGTCAGCTGGCCGCAGGGGATCACCATGGAGGCGCCCCACGGCGACGGCGCCGGCGCCCAGGTCGACGGCGAGCAGGCCTGAGGGGACCGACGGCGGGCACGGCCGGCGCGCCGGCGCCCGCTGGCAGCCCAGTACCCGCGGGTCGCTCGGTGCCCGCTGGCAGCCCAGTACCCGCGGGTCGCTCGGCGCCGGCTGGCAGCCCAGTCCCCGCGGCCGCCCGGGTCCCGCTTGCAGCCCAGGTCCAGCTGCTCGTCAGTCCCCGCCGGCGGTCGGTCGCGCTGCGGCCATCACCCGGTCGAGCAGGTTGGCCGGCACCGCGTCGTAGTGGTCGTGGACGGCGGTGAACCTGCCCCGGCCGCCGGTGAGCGACCGCAGGTCCACGGCGTAGCGCTGGACCTCGGCAGTGGGCACCAGCGCGGTGATGACCTGGCGGCCGCCGTCGGCGGCGTCGGTGCCCTGCACCCGTCCCCGCCGGGCGTTCAGGTCGCCGAGGACGTCGCCCTGCACCTCGGCGGGCACCGTCACCGTCACCTGGCTGATCGGCTCCAGCACCACCGGGCCGGCCTTCTCCATGGCCTCGCGCAGCGCCAGGGCGCCCGCCATCTTGAAGCTCATCTCCGACGAGTCGACCGGGTGGTGCTTGCCGTCCAGGCACGTCACCGCCACGTCGACGACCGGGAAGCCGTTGGCCCCGCCGGCGGCCATGGCCTCGACCACGCCCTTCTCCACCGCCGGGATGTACTGCTTGGGGATCGCCCCGCCCACCACCTGGTCGACGAAGCGGAAGCCCTCCCCGCGCCCGAGCGGCTCGACCCGCAGGACCGCCACGCCGAACTGGCCGTGGCCACCGGTCTGCTTCTTGTACTTGCCCTCCGCCTCGGCGGTCGCGGTGATCGTCTCGCGGTAGGGGACCCGCACCTCCTCGGTGGCCACGTCCACCCCGAACTTGCGGTGCAGGCGGTCGCACACCACCTGCAGGTGCGTCTCCCCGGCCCCGCGCAGCACGGTCTGGTGGGTCTCGTCGATGCGCTCCACCACCAGCGAGGGATCCTCGTCCTGCAGCCGGTGGAGGCCGGTCATGAGCTTGTCCTCGTCGCCCTTCGACTTGGGGAGGATGGCCATGGCGAGCACCGCCGGCTCGGGCTCGGCGGTGCCGAGGACCGCCACCGGTGTGCCCTTCGGCGCCAGCGTGTCGCCGGTGGCCGTGTCCGACAGCTTGGGCACGGCGAACAGGTCGCCGGCCTGCACCTCGGGCATCGGCTCGGCGTCCTTGCCGCGCAGCAGCTCCAGCACGTGCAGCCGCTCCTCGGCGTGCGTGCGGGGGTTCGCCAGCACCTGGTCGGGCCGGATCGTCCCCGACACGGCCCGCAGCAGCGTGATGCGCCCGACGTAGGGGTCGGACAGCGTCTTGAAGGCCACGGCCAGCGGCTGGCCTGCCGGGTCGCACGCCACCTCCTGCTCGCCGTCGCCGGCCCGGACGCGCACCGGCGGCCGGCGGTCCGGCGGCGGCCCGATCTCGGCGATGAGCGACGCCAGGCGGTCGACCCCCACCCCGGTGGTCGCGGACCCGCACACCACGGGGAACACCACGCCGGCCGCCACGCCGGTGGCGAGCGTCGCCTCGAGCTCCTCGGTGGAGGGCACGTCGCCCTCCAGGTACCGCTCCATCTGGGCGTCGTCGCCCACCACGATGCCCTCCACCAGGTGCTCGCGGACCTGGTGCTCCAGGTCGGCGAGCTCGGCCGGGATGGGGCCGGCGTGGCGGCCCTCGCCGTCGTAGGTGATGGCCTCGTCTGCCAGCAGGTCCACCACGCCCCGCAGGTCGTGCTCCTCGCCGAGGGGGAGCTCCAGGGGGGCGATGCCGGCGCCGAACCGCTCGCGCAGCTCGCCGAGCACGCGGTCGAAGCTGGCCCGCTCGCGGTCGAGCTTGTTGACGAACACCAGGCGGGCGAGGCCCAGCTCGCCGGCCAGCTCCCACGCCGCCTCCGCCTGCGCCTCGATCCCCTCCACGGCGCTCACGACCACGACCGCCAGGTCGGCCACCGACAGGGCGGCGCGCACCTCGCCGAAGAAGTCGGCGTACCCGGGGGTGTCGATGACGTTCACCTTGACGTCGCCGACGGCGAACGGGGCCAGCGCCAGCTGCACCGACATCTGGCGCTTCGTCTCCTCCGGCTCGAAGTCGCAGACCGTGGTGCCGTCCTCCACCCGGCCCCGGCGCGCCAGCACCCCGGCCGCCACCAGCAGGGCCTCGGCCAGCGTGGTCTTGCCGGAGCCGTTGTGCCCGACCAGCGCGACGTTGCGGATGCGGGACGGCGGGTAGCTCGGCACGGGTGGTCCTCCCTCCCCGGCGGACGGGCCGCCGGCCCTGCCCCGGAGCGGCGCCCCGCGGCCCTTCGTCGCCGGCCGGGCCGTCCGGGTGGGCGACCCGGCCTCGGCCAAGCCTACCGAGGCCGGCGGCCGCCGTCAGGAGCCCGGGGGCCCTCGACCGGCGGCTGCGGGGACCGTGCCGGGCGTGCCCGGCCCGGGGGCACCGGGGCCCGCGGGGGCGCGGTGGTATCCTTGAAGAGGAAGCATCGCAAGAGGGATCCTTCGCATGTTCGACGGCCGGTTCCGGCACGCAGTGGACGGGGTCACGTCCCCGATCGGAAGGGCGCTGGCATCCGTCGGCGTGACCGCCGACGTCCTGACGGCGGCAGGCCTCGCGATGTCCGTCGGCTCGGCCGTCGCCATCGGCGCGGGGGACTTCGCCCTCGGGCTGGCGCTGATGGTCGCCACGGGCCTGCCGGACCTGCTCGACGGCCCGGTGGCGAAGGCGGCCGGCACCGCATCGGTCCGCGGGGCCTTCCTCGACTCGGTCGCCGACCGCATCTCCGACGCCTTCCTGTACGGCGGGCTCGCCTGGTACCTCGCAGCCCGCCACCACGGCACCGCCGCGGTCATCCCCTTCGCCATCGTCGCCGTCACCGCCCTCATCTCCTACGAGCGCGCCAAGGCCGAGCTGCTGGGGCTGGCCGCACGCGGCGGCCTCATGGAGCGCGCCGAGCGGTTCATCGCGCTCGGGGCCGTGCTGATCGTCGCCGCCGTCGACGCCGCGCTGCTGGCGCCCCTGCTCGCCGTGTTCCTGGTGCTGGTGACCGCCACCGCCTGCGGCCGCTTCGTCCGCGTGTGGCGGGCGGCGACGGCCCACGTGGCCGCCGCGGCGGCGCCGGCAGCGGTGGCAACCGGCATCGACGCTGCTGCCGAGCCGGTGGCCGCGGGGTCCGCTGCCGGTGCCGTGGCCGCGGGGTCCGGTGCCGGTGCCGGTGCCGTGGCCGCGGGGTCCGCGGCCGGTGCCGTGGCCGCAGGGTCTGCTGCCGAGCCGGTGACCGCGGGGTCCGCGGCCGGGCCCGTGGCCGCAGGCGCTCCCGTCGCGATGCGGTGGCGGCGCGGGAGGGTCGACTCTCGCTGGCGGGCGTGGCGCGCGGCGCGCGCACGGCCGGCCGGCCAGCGCCAGCGCCACCCGGGTTCCCACATGCCGGCGATCATCGGCCGGTCCGCACCGGAGCGGCGTTCTGCACCGGTGCAGCGGCGCAGT
>JAJZYI010000157.1 GCA_021798135.1 Actinomycetes bacterium
TGGCGGCCGCCACCGCCGCGCTCCTGGCCGCCCTGGCGTGACCCGCCCTGGCGTGACCCGCCCTGGTGTGACCCGCCCTGGTGTGACCCGCCCTGGTGTGACCCGCCCTGGCGTGACCCGCCCTGGTGTGACCCGCCCTGGTGTGACCCGGCCGCCTCGGGACCTCAGGCGACGCGGAGCCTCCCGGACCACGCTCTCCCGGGTCGCCGGTCCGCCCTGACCTGCCGGCCGGCGCGATCTTCTAGGCTCTGCCGGATGGTGGTGTCACCGAACCCGTCGCTCGTGGCAACACCGAAGCGCCTGCCCGCCGGCAAGCGTCGTGAGCAGCTCCTGGACGTGGCCCTGCGGCTCTTCGCCCGGAGCGGCTTCAAGGCCACCACGATGGACGACATCGCCGAGCAGGCCGGCGTCACCAAACCCCTGCTCTACCAGCACTTCGCCTCCAAGCGGGCCCTCTACCTGGAGCTGGTGGAGTCGGTCGCCCAGCGCATGCTGGGCGCCGTCGAGGACGCCACGTCGCAGGCACGCACGCCGCGCGAGCAGGTCGAAGGCGGCTTCACGGCCTACTTCGAGCTGGTGCTCGCCAATGCCGAGGCCTTCCAGCTGCTGCTCGGCAGCGACAGCCCCGGCGACCCCGGCATGTCGCGGATGCTCCGGCACGTCGAGGACGTGCTGGCCGCGGCGGTGAGCGACCTCATCGACGCCGGGCTCGACGACGACCACCGCCGCATGCTGGCGTACGCGGTCGTCGGCATGGCCGAGGGCGCCAGCCGCTACGTCCTCACCGCGCAGCAGCACCGCATCCGGGGCCTGGCTCCCGACGGCGCACCGCCGCTGTCGCCGCTCGCCGGCGGCCGGGGCACGGGCCGCCGTCCGGGCGACGGAGGTGCGGCACCTGGCGCCGGCGACGAGCTGCAGGCCGACGACGACAGCGCCACCGCCAGGCGGCTCGCCATCCGACTAGCCGACCTGGCCTGGGCCGGCCTGCGGACCGTCCACCGCGACTGAACGCCGACCCGGCCCCGCCGGCCTCCGGACCGACCACCGCGACCGAGCGCCGACCCGGCCCCGCCGGCCTCCGGACCGACCACCGCGACCGAGCGCCGACCCGGCCCCGCCGGCCTCCGCCCCGCCCAGCTCACAGCGCTCGGTCAGCCCGCCCATCACCTGCAGCCGGTGGCCCCAGGTGACAAAACCCGACCGAACTGATAATAATTCAGGTCGTGGCACGCCAACTGTTCTCCTTCCCGGACCCGGTCAACGACAAGGCGGCTCGGACGGTGGCCACGGGCGTGGTCGCCCTGGCGGTGGCGTTCCTGGCGTCGGGCTCGGGCTGGCTCCTCGTGCTGCTCGCGGCCGGCTTCTGGGCCCGGGTGGCCACCGGCCCCTCGCTCAGCCCGCTGGGCCAGCTCGCCACGCGGGTCGTGGCGCCGCGGCTCGGCCCCGCCCGGCCGGTGCCCGGACCGCCCAAGCGCTTCGCCCAGGCCATCGGCACGGCCTTCAGCTCGACCGCCCTGGTGCTGTGGTTCGGGGCCGGCGAGCACGCGGCGGCGGCCGTCGTCGTCGGCGCCCTCGCCGGCGCCGCCACCCTGGAGGCTGCCCTGGGCCTCTGCCTCGGCTGCAAGGGCTTCGCCCTGCTCATGCGGGCCGGGATCATCCCTGCCGACGCGTGCGAGAGCTGCGCCGACCTGACGCTGCGCTACCCCGAGCTCCGCCGCCCCACCGTCGAGGTCTGATCCCGACCGGGGGGCCGGTCGGCCCCCCGGCGACCGACCGGCTCGGGGCCGACCGGTCGCCGAACCCTGCGCTCGGTCCAGCCCCATCCCACACCTGCCCGTCCGGTCCCTGCCCGGGTGCACGGCGAACGGTCGGGCGAGCGGGGGCTCGGGGACCGCCGGTCCGGTCCCGGTACCGGTGGACGCCCGGCGTCAGAGCCGGTGGAGCAGCGCCGCGACGGCATCCTGCAGGGCGACGGCACAGGCTCGATAGGCGTCGTCGTCCCCGCCAGCCGGATCGTCGACGTCCCCCTGGAGGTCCGGGTCGACGGACGCTAGGTCCATCGCCGCCACCCTTTCGGCCAGCGCCGACGGTCCGGGCGGCATGTGCCGCGCCAGCCACACGATCGTCGCCGTTCGGCCTGCCGCCGCCGGGTGGCGCCTCCGCACGTACCGGACGTGCTCGGCAGCCATGGCCACGACCAGGTCGGCCGACACGAGGTCAAGCTCGGTGACCTGGTGGCTGCGGTGGACCGGCACGGGCACGCCGATGTGCTCGAACGCCCGCCGGGTACGGATGCTCATGGGCTGGTGCTCCACCACGTGGGTCCCGGCCGTCAGCACGGCCAGGTCGGAGCGGGCCGTGGCCAGGAGCGCGCCAGCCATGACGGACCTGGCGGCGTTGCCGGTGCACAGCGTCACCAGGCGGACCCCGGCCGCACCGGTTGCGTCGCCCGTCGGCGCACGGGCAGGCGCTGCACCAGCGCGCGGCGCGACGCCCAGGGTGTCGCCGGGAGCGGGTTCGACGCCGGCCATGGCCGGCAGGCTACCGGCAGGCCGCACGACCGGGCCCGGACCACCGCACCGGCTCGCTCTCGCCCTGGCCAGCGGGCCCGGACCACCGCACCGGCTCGCTCTCGCCGTGGCCAGCGGGCGCGATCGCTCGCACCACGGTGGACGGCGGCCCGTGGCCGTCCCCGTGTCGACCCCTCCCGACCACGGGCGTCACCCGGGAGGCGCCACCGTCGCCGCCGTCACGCAAGGCCCCGGCCTTCCTCGAGCCGGTGCCGCCAGATGATGACGAGGCCCAGCACGACCGCGTAGCCGAGGAGCACCAGCCAGTGGTCGACGCTCAGGCTCCTGCCGCCGATGAACTCGATGCCGAGGGTGGCGTGGTGGAAGCTCGGCAGCAGGCGCGCCGCCACCCGCAGCGCCTGCGGCATCTGCGAGACCGGCGTGAACAGCCCTCCGAAGTACCCGAGCACGAACATGAGCACCGTGACGACCGGATAGGCGGTCTCGGCGTGCACCAGGAACCCGACGAACACGCCCAGCACCGCGAACGGCAGGGCGGCCACCCACATCAGGGCGGTCAGGCCCACCCACTGGCCGGCGTCCATCTGCACACCGCCGAACGTGGTGCCGACCACCTCCACCAGCAGCAGCACCGGGAGGACCACCACCATGCTGACCGTCACCTTCGTGCCGACGTACGACCAGGCCGGCAGCGGCGTCACCCGGATCTGGCGAGCCCACCCGGTGGCCCGCTCGCTGGCCAGACGGGTGCCGCCGGCGTTCAGCGCGGCGACGAGCGCGCCGAACGAGCACATCGACACCATCAGGTAGGCCTTCCAGGGCACGGCGCCATCCACGATCTTCGTCGGGCTCCTGTCGCCCAGGAACAGCAGGTAGAAGACGACCGGGAAGCCGACCGTCACGGCCAGGAAGCGCCAGCTCCGCAGCAGCCGGCCCAGCTCGAACCGGCCGTACGCCACCAGGGCGCTCACCGGCCTGCTCCCGGACCCGGCACACCCCCACCCCCGCCAGGGACAGCCCCACCCCCGCCAGGGACAGCCCCACCCGGCACGGACCCGGCCCCACCCGGCACGGACCCGGCCCCACCCGGCACGGACCCGGCCCCACCCGGCGCGGACCCGGCCCCACCCGGCACGCCCCCACCCCCGACGGGAGCGCCAGCCGCCGCCCTGCGGTCGGCGCCCGAGCGGCGCTCACCTCCGGCACGCCGGTCGACGCCCGAGCGGCGGTCCGTCCCCGAGCGCCGCTCCCCGGCGTCCGTGGCGGTGCAGTCGGGCGTGCGGACCGTGCCGCTGGTGAGCGCCATGAACGCCTCCTCGATGCGCGCCCCGGTGACCTCAAGGTCGCGGAACTCGACACCCCTGCCCACCAGGTCGCGGACCGTCGCGTCGGCGTCGAGGGAGTTGAGGGCGACCCCGGTGCCGCTGATCTCGACGTCGGTCACGCCCTCGAGCCCGTCGAGCACCTCCTCGTCGGGATGGTCCACCACGAACCGCAGCAGGCGGGTGCTCACCGCGGCCTTCAGCGTGGCACCGGGCCCGTCGGCGACGACGCGGCCGTGGTTGATGACGACGACCCGGTCGGCATGGTCGACCTCGTCGAGGTGGTGCGTGGCGAACACGATGGTGTGCCCCTCCCGCCCGAGCTGGCGGACCCCCTGCCAGAAGGAGCGACGGGCCTCCACGTCCATGGCCGCCGTCGGCTCGTCGAGGAACACGAGCTCGGGGTCGCCGGCGACGGCGAGCGCGAACCGCACTCGCTGGGCCTGGCCGCCGGAAAGCCGGTGCGCCTGGCGCCCCAGGAGCGGCCCGATGCCGGTCCGCTCGACGATCACGTCCAGCGGTGCCGGATCTGCGTAGAGCCGGCGGACCATGTCCAGGGCGGACCCGACGCGGACGCCGTGCGGCAGCCCGTTGCCCGAGCCCTGCTGCAGCATGGCGCCGACCAGCCCGCGGGCCATCGCCTGGTGCGGGGTGGTGCCCAGCACCTCGATGGTGCCGGCGTTCGGTCGCAGCAGCCCGAGGATCAGCGAGATCGTGGTCGACTTCCCCGCGCCGTTCGGGCCCAGGAGCGCCACCATCTCGCCGCGGCGGATGGTCAGGTCGAGGTGGTCGAGGGCGACGTGGGTGCCGTAGCGCCGGACCACGCCGTCGAAGCGCAGGGCCACGTCGCCGTCGAGCATCCGCCCCCGGTCACCGGCCTGCCCGGGTCCACGAGGTCCCCCGCCGCCCCTGCCCCGGCTCGGCCCGGCATGCCGGCCCGGGTGCTGCCGCGGCTCAGGCCGCCGGAGAACCGGCCCGCCCATGCCCGCCGAGCGTGCCGGCAGCCGGTTCACTCGGACCCACTGGCCCGCGGCACGAGCTTGCCCATGGGCTTCCTCCGAGTACCATGCCGCTTCCGAGCCTAGGCCGCCCGGTGCGAACCGTGCCGTCGCCCTGGCGCCGCGAGCCACCGCCGGGCGGGTGCAGCCCGCCGGGGCCCGGCCGGGCGCCCTCGGGGGTACCGCGGACCCCTGGCTTCAAGCGCCGGGGACCAGCACCAGGCAGCCGCTGTGGCCGCCGAACCCGAAGGCGTTGGCCACGACCGGTCCCGGAGCGAACGGGCGGGGCGACCGGGCGACCACGTCGACGTGCACCTCGGGGTCGACCCGGTCGCAGTTGGCCGTCGGCGGCACCTGGGCGCGCTCGAACGACAGCACGACGGAGATCGCCTGGAGCGGGCCGGCCGCCGCGAGCGGGTGCCCGGTCACCCCCTTGGTCGAGGTGACGGGCACCTCCTCGCCGAGCACGGCGGCGACGACGTCGGCCTCGAGCCGGTCGCGCCGGCGCTCGCCGGTGCCGTGTGCGTTCACGTGCACGATGTCGCCCGGCGACAACCGAGCGTCGGCCAGCGCGGCGACCAGGCAGGCCTGCTCCCCGGCCCCGGCCGGACCCCGTGCCGATCGTCGCGACGCGTCGGCGGTGACCGTGGCGTACCCGGCCACCCGGGCCAGCACCGTGGCACCTCGCGCCCTCGCCGCGCCCAGCTCCTCCAGCGCCAGGAACGCCGCGCCCTCGGCCAGCACGAAGCCGTCACGGTCGTCGTCGAACGGGCGCGAGGCGAGCTCGGGCGCGTCGTTGCGCCGGCTGAGCACCCCCATCCCGGCGAAGCCGGCGAGGCACGACCGCCGCACCGGCGCGTCGTAGCCGCCGGCCACCACCAGGTCCGCCCGCCCCTCGGCGATCGCTCGCGCCGCCTCGCCGACCGCCTGCGTGCCGCCCGCGCACGCCGCCACCACGCTCCGCGCCATCCCCGACCAGCCCGTCCGCAGCGCGACGACCGCGGCGGTCGCGTCCGGCACCACGATCGCCCGGTCCGGGGCGCCGCCGGCGACCACGGCGACGCCGCCGGTGCTGGTGGCCGTCACCACGCCGCAGCGGTCGTTGCGGTGCCCGTGCCGTCCCGCCGAGGCCACGGCCGCGGCCGCCGCTGCCACCCCGAGCCGGGCGGCCCGGTCCAGGTGGCCCATCCCGGCATCGGCCAGCCCGTCGTCGGGCTGGAGCTCCCGGACCTCGCAGGCGATGCGGCTGGGCAGCCCTCCGGCATCGGCCAGGGTCACCGGGCCGGCGAGGGTCCGGCCCCCGGTGAGCGCCGACCACAGCTCGGGTCCCGTCGACCCCGCGGCCGTGCGCATGCCGTACCCCACCACGGCGACAGGGCGACCGTGCACCGACCTAGCGAGCCCGCCCGGCTCGCCCGCGGCCACGGGCCGCAGCAGTGCCGGCGACGGCGACGGGGAGGCCGTCGGAGGCCGGCACGAGGGTCCGCTGGCGCCCGGGGACCACGTCGGCCACGTCCCCGCCGTCCGGCCGTGCCGCACCCTCGGCACCACGGGGCCCGCGACCAGTCAGCACCGCTCCGCCTCGCGTGCCAGGTGCTCGCCCACCGGGTGCACCGCTCCACCTCGCGTGCCAGGCGCTCGCCCACCGGGTGCACCGCTCCACCTCGCAGCCAGGTGCTGCCCACCGGGCGCAGGTGCCTGCATACCGGGGAAACGCATGCGGGCGGCACCGGGATGCACGGCGCTCGTCAACACCGGCGTTCCGCAACATCGATGCCAGTCGATAGCCATATGGATGTCCCCGATCGCCTGGGTGCATAGTGCTCGTCGCCCGCGCCTGCGCTGCCACGTGGTGCGAAACGGTCACCGCCGTGCCCGGTCGCATTGCCGGGAAGCGTCGGCGCCGGCGGTGCGCCCCAAGGAGCCCGGCGCGACCGGGCCCCGGACCGAGGCGCCGCGCCACGGACGGACCGCGATCCCGTCGGGCCCACCCGGGCAACCGCCCGGGGGCGGGCCCGCTCCCTGTCCGGGGCGTCACCTCCGACAGGCTACGGAGGTGACGCGCCGGTGCCCGTGCCCGGGGGGTGCCTCCCGGGCACGGGCACCTCGCCTGCACGTCACCGTGCTCGGTTCCCACCACGATCATCCGCCGGTGCGGGTCCGACGGCCCGTCGCGCTGCCGTGTACCGGCAGCGTCGGTACGCGTCGGCGACCACGCCACGATCTCGTTGCCCGGCGGCGCGACGCCAGGCAACGAGCACCTGTCGGGAGCCCGCCTGGCTCCCGACAGGCCACCGCATCGGCATGGACCCGACACCGTTGCGAACGTGCACCGGGTACATCTCGCCGATCGTGCAGCGGCAGGTTACAGCTGTTGTCGCCGGAATCCGACCGGCGACCGATCGAATGTTGCTGCGGCAACAGTGGCCACGACCCGCTCCCATGGTTCGTCGTGACCTGGTGCCGTCATCCCCAAGGCCAGGGCCACGGCATCGCTAGCTCCCCCCTTTCGCTGCACACAGGTAAAGCCGAATCGCACGGCTCACCGAGCAGCTCCAACGACCGAGTGCATCGTGACGAGCTGGCTCACGGAGAGTGTACGATTCGACATCCGGGTTGCCATCAGCCAAAACGCGTATTTGGCATGACGAGCCGGTGAGAGGCGGGGGATCGGCATGAGGCGTGGTCGCAGCACCGGCGTGAACCCATCGGTCGGCAGCGGCGACGGCGCCGCCGACGGCCACCGCCACCGCTACGGCACCAGCGGCAGCGGCAACGGCAACGGCGCCGCCGACGGCCACCGCCACCGCTACGGCACCAGCGGCGGCACAAGCGACCGCGCCGGCGGCGACTACGGCACCAGCGGCGGCACAAGCGACCGCGCCGGC
The DNA here is from genome assembly GCA_021798135.1 of Actinomycetes bacterium. Taxonomy (GTDB): domain Bacteria; phylum Actinomycetota; class Acidimicrobiia; order Acidimicrobiales; family UBA8190; genus JAJZYI01. The sequence continues at coordinate 7,740 of JAJZYI010000157.1, forward strand.
GGCGACTACGGCACCGGCGGCGACTACGGCTACAGCGTCGGCACCGGCACCGGCACCGGCGGCGAGCCACGATGGACGGCGGTCAACCCGCTCGTCACCGCGGCGGCCGTGGCCGGCATCGCCGTCCTCGCGGTCGCCGGC
>JAJZYI010000158.1 GCA_021798135.1 Actinomycetes bacterium
GTGGCCGGCGGCGCGATCGTCGCCGTCCAGGTGTCGCACGGGCCCGCCGCCCCCCTCGGCGACCCGGGCGCCGCCGTGCCAGCGGGACGCGGGGGCACCGGCGCCTCCGGAGCGCCGGGAGCGACCGGTGAGGGCGCCGGCGGACCGCCGGGTGCCGCCGCCGGAGCGGGAGCAGCCGGGGCTGGGAGCTGGGCGGTGCGGCTCGTGGCCGCCACGCAGGCGGTGACCGACTCGCGGGGCGACCGCTGGCAGCCCGACGCCGGGGCAGCCACGGGCGGGACCCTGGCCGGCGACGCGCAGGCCATCGCCGGCACCGGGACGCCCGACCTCTACCGGTCGGCACGGTTCGGGGTGCGGGCGGAGACCGTGGCCGTTCCCGAGCCGGGCCAGTACGCCGTCGACCTCGGTTTCGCGGAGATCCAGGGCGCCGCACCGGGCCGGCGCGTGTTCCGCGTGGTGGTCGGCCAGACCGTGGAGGCCGCCGCGCTCGACGTCGCCGCCCTGGTCGGCCAGGACCAGCCCTACCACCTGCTGTTCGTGGTCCCGGTCACGGGGACCACGCTCACCGTCCGCTTCGTCCCCGTCACCGGCCAGACCATGGTGTCGACCGTCGCCGTCGCCCTGCAGTCGGCGTCGACCGCGACGACCACACTGCTGTCGCAGCAGTTCGACGGCCCGGCCGGGTCCCCTCCCGACGCGCAGGTGTGGCAGTACCAGACCGGGAGCGGCTGGGGGGACGGGGAGCTGGAGCGCTACACGGCCTCCACGGCCAACGCCCGCCTCGACGGCCGGGGCCACCTCGTGATCGAGGCCCGGCGCTCCGGCCCCGCGCCGGGCAGCGCCGGGCCCCCCTCGTACACCTCCGCCCGCATCGACACCCAGGGCAGCTTCTCCTTCCGCTACGGCCTGGTGACCGTGCGGGCGAAGGTCCCGGCCGGTGACGGCCTGTGGCCCGCTGTCTGGCTGCTCGGGACGGACGCGGGCACCGTGGGCTGGCCGGCGTGCGGCGAGATCGACGTCATGGAGGTGCGCGGCGCGCAGCCGTCGATCGTGTACTCGTCGATCCACGGCCCGATGCCCGACGTCGCCGCGGGCTACACGGCGTCCGCCCACCACGTGTCCCCCGTGCCGCTGAGCAACGGGTTCCACACCTATACGGCCCTGTGGACGCCCCTCGGCATCTCGGTGGCCGTCGACGGCACCACCTACGAGACGCTCACGCCGCAGGACGTGCCGGCGACGAACGGCTGGCCCTACGACGCGCCGATGTTCCTCATCGTCGACCTGGCCATCGGCGCCTACGGCGGGCCGGTGTCACCCACGACGGTCTTCCCGGCGGACCTGCTCATCGAGGACATCACCGTCACGCGCTAGGCCCCGGACGTGAACGTCGCCTCGCCGGCGGCGTCACCGGGCCCGGGTGGCGGGCAGCGGCGGCCGTCGTGCCGGGAAGCGGCTCACAGCCGCGACGCGAGCCCGCCGCGGACGGCGCCTGCGTACACCGCGGCCATCCGGCCCGCCACGACGGGCCAGTCGTGCTCGCGCCGCGCCTGGTCGCGCGCCGCTGCGCCCAGGCGGGCCCGGAGCGCGCCGTCGGCGAGCAGGCGCCCCAGCGCCCCGGCGAGCGCCGTCGGGTTGCCGGGATCCACCACCAGGCCGGTGCGCCCGTCGGCGACGACCTCCGGCAGGCCCCCGACGCGGGTGACGACGACGGGGCGGCCGGCGGCCATGGCCTCGAGCGCCGGCAGCCCGAAAGCCTCGTCCCACACGGGGGGGAAGACGACGACGTCGGCGTCGCCAAGCTCCCGCAGCAGGGCGTCGCTCTCGGCCGGCAGGCCGCCCACCAGGCTGACGCGCCGTGCCAGCCCCGGGCCGGCGATGTCGCGCAGCCGTCGGCCGTAGTCGCCCCGGTAGAGGGGCCCGACGGCGGCCAGGCGGGGGTCGGAGCGATCGAAGCTCTCCTCCACCGGGTAGACGCCCGGGGGCCCCACCACGTGCAGCTCGATCGCCGGGTCGTGGCGGGCCAGCAGGGCGAACGCCGCGACCGCGTCGTGGACGCCCTTGTGCGGCGACAGGGCGCCGACGTACAGGACCCGGGGGGGGCGTGCCGCGTCGCCACGGGCGCCGCCGTCGTCCCCGACCTCGCCGTCGCCACGCCCGCGGCCGCCGCACCCGACCTCGCCGTCGCCACGCCTGCGGTCGCCGATCCCGACCTCGCCGATCCCGACCTCGCCGGCCGCCCAGGAGGGGGCTGCCTGCGACACCGCCGCCGGCGGCGCCAGCGGCGGGACCTCCGCGAAGCGCGACGCGTCCACGCCGTTGTGGACGGTGACGCACCGCCCGGCCAGCGCGGGGACGGTGGCGACCACCGCGTCGCGCACGTGATCGCTGACCGCCACCACGACGTCGGCGTGGGCGAGCCGCCGCGCCAGCACGGGCACCGGCGTCTGCGCGAACCAGCGGGCGTGCAGGTGCAGGACCAGCGCGGCGCCCGGCGCCGCCTGCCGCAGCACGGGCAGGAACTGCGTGGCGTGCTGCAGGTGGACCACGTCGACCTGCTCGGCGGCGAGCGCCCGCGCCACCGCACGCACGTACGCCCGCCCGAGGACCGCCGACGTCGACCGGGCGGGAGGACCGGCCGGCCGGGCGGCACCGGCCAGCCTGGCCGCCGGCCCCCAGAGCCGGTCGGCCACCGCGTCGCGCACCGACGGGCGCAGCAGGCGGAGCTCCAGACCGGCACCGCCACCGAGACCGGCACCGCCACCGAGACCGGCACCGCCACCGAGACCGGCACCGCCACCGAGACCGGCACCGCCAACAGGACCGGCACCGCCACCGAGACCGTCCCGTGACGCCGCGCCAGCCGCTCCGGCAACGCCGTGCTCCCGGGCGCCGCCGGCCTGCTCGGCGGTTCCGGAACCGACAGCGAACACCGTCACCCGGTGCTCTCGGGCGAGCTCGCCGGCCAGGTGCCGGGTGACCAGGCCCACGGAGTTGCAGCCGCTGCCGGCGACCCGGTCGAAGACCTGGCTCACGAAGGCGATCCTCACCGGTGCACCTCACCCGTCGCGCCGCGGCCGCCGGACCGCCATACCGGGTCCGACCGGCCGCAAACCCCGCACCTCCACGCCTCGGACGACCAGCCGCAGACCCCGCACCGGCACCGCGGCGCGGCCGTTGCCGCCGCCGCGCCGTCACCGGCCATCTGCACCACCGCCCGCGCCGGTGCCGCCCAGCACGGCCTCCATCATCACGGCGAGCCGGTCGCCGATCGCCAGCGACGCGGTCGCCGCCGGAGACGGGGCGTTGCGGACGACGACCCGCCGGCCTCGGCTGACGATCGAGAAGTCGTCGACCATGGACCCGTCGGCCCGGACCGCCTGGGCGCGCACGCCCGACGGCCCGAACGACAGGTGCCGGCGCTCCACCTCCGGCACGTACCGGCGCAGCGACCGCAGGAAGGCGGACCGGCTCGCGTCGCGCCACACCTCCGCGGCACCCGTGCGCCACCACCTGCGGCCCAGGCGCCAGAGGCCCGGGAACGCCGCCATCTCGCGCACGTCCCGCCAGCGGAACGTCGTCCGGCCGTAGCCCTCGCGGGCCAGCGCCAGGACCGCGTTCGGGCCGGCCCAGACCGAGCCGTCGACCCGGCGGGTGAAGTGGACGCCGAGGAAGGGCAGCGCCGGGTCGGGCACGGGGTAGATGAGCCCCCGGCACAGCGACCGCGCCTCGGGCACCAGGGTGTAGTAGTCGCCCCGGAACGGGAGGATCCGCTCCTCGGCGTCGTGCGGCGGGTCGACGAAGCGGTCGCTGTGGAGCCCTGCGCACGCGATCGCCGCACGGGCGTGGAGCGCGCCGGCGTCGGTGCGCAGCACGGCACCGGTGCGGTGGGGCTCCGTCGCCTGCACGGCCGTGCCGAGCACCAGCCTGCCGCCGGCGGCCACCACCTCCGCGGCCAGCGCCCGGGCCACCTCGGCGAAGTCGACCACGGCCGTCTCCGGCACGAGCAGCGCCCGGAGCCCGGCGGCGTGCGGCTCGCGCTCGCGCAGCTCCTCGGGGCCCAGCATCCGCAGGCCGGCGAGGCCGTTGGCGGCCGCCCGCTCGTGGAGTCCCCGCAGCCGCCCGAGCTCGTCGGGCCGCACCGCCACGATCACCTTGCCGCAGCGTTCGACGGGGATGCCGTGGCGCTCGGCGAAGCCCTCGACGGCGCGCTTGCCCCGCCGGCACAGGTCGGCCTTGAGCGACCCGGGTGCGTAGTACACACCCGAGTGGAGCACGCCGGAGTTGTGCGAGCTCTGGTGCGCCGCCACCGCCGGCTCCTTGTCGAGCACGGCGACCCGCAGGTCCGGGCGCCGCTGCAGCAGCCGGTAGGCGGTGGCGAGCCCCACGATCCCCGCGCCCACGACGGCGACGTCCACCGCGTCGGCACCGCCCCGCTCGGCACCGCCCCGCTCGGCGCCGCCCCGCTCGGCACCGCCCCGCTCGGCACCACCCCGCTCGGCGCCGCCCCGCTCGGCGTCATCCGCCATGGTGCATCCTGCCGATCCGCTCCAGGCTCCGGTGGGCGGCGAGCCGCAAGGTGGGGTGCCCCAGGACCAGGCCGGTCAGGGCCCGCCGGGGCAGGCGCTGCAGGCGCAGGGCCATGGCCGACGCCGACCGGCGCTCGACCGTGCCCTCGGCGACCTCGACGGAGGCATCCGCCAGGACGGCCTTGTACGCCTCGTCCCCCTTGCCGAGGTCGATCCGGTCGATGCCGGCGCCGGCCGCCGCCTCGGCGAGGCCGAGGAAGAGCACCATGCCCGGCGAGTATGCCGCGTACGCCGGGTCGTACGCGGGGAACCACGAGCTGAGCGTCCCGTCGCCGTACAGGCCGAACACGCCGGCGACCGGCCGGTCGCCGGCCAGCAGCAGCGACAGCATGCCGCAGCAGCCGGGCTCGTCCGTCGAGAACAGGTCGTCGACGAGCGCGGCGAGCCACGGCTGGGCGAAGCGGTCCCGGCGAGCGGTGCGGCGGTACTGCGCCGACTTCCACCGCTCCAGGAGGGCCAGGGCACCGTGGTCGTCGGCGCCCACCACCACCTGGACCGGCCCGTGCTCGCGCTGCAGCTTGCGCCGCTTGCGCAGGACCGACGCGATCGTCCCTCCCGCGACGGTCCGGCGGCCGTCGAGGTACGCGCCGAAGCCGGCGGCCAGGTCCATGACCGGCGACGCCAGCCGGTGCGCGCCCGGCGCGCCGAGCGGCCAGCGCTCGGCCGCCACCAGGTGGTCGAACTCCCACACGTCGAGCCCGCACGCCCGGATGACGTCGGGCGGGGTGATGCCGAGGGGGCCGAGGGGGCCGCCGGCGACGAGCGCCTGGCGGTCGACGAAGCCGGTGCCGAGCGCCCGGCCGCGGCGCATCGGGCCGCGGTGGAACGGCAGGAAGCCGACCAGGTCCGCGCCGTCGGACAGGACGCCGACCCTGACGTCGGCGCGCACCCGGTCGACAGCCCGGGCGAAGGCGGGGGCCAGGAAGGCGTTGCCGAGCTCCGGCAGGGCGGCCTGCATGGCGCGCCAGGCGTCGAGCTCCGGCCCGCCGAGCTCCCCGGGGCGGGCGATCGACGCCCGGACCGCTGCCATGCCGGCACCCGCTCCCGGCCGCCCGGCGTCAGGCGCTGGAGCTGCGCGGCCCGGCACCGCGCCTCGTCGGACGGATGCCGGCCTCGAGCGCGTACGACACGGCGGCGAGGTTGGAGTGGGCGCCCAGCTTCGCCTGCAGGTTGTGGGCGTGCGTCCGAACCGTGTGCACGGACAGGTTGAGGCGGGCGGCGATGGCGCCGTAGGCGAGGCCGTCGACCATGAGCTGCAGCACCTCGTGCTCGCGGTCGGTCAGGCGTGCCAGCCGGTCGGCATCCCCCTCGGGACGGGCCGGACCCGACCAGCCGGCCAGCAGGCGCGTCAGCAGCGGCGGCGACATCCAGACCTCGCCGCGCGCGGCCCACCGGATGGCCTCGACCAGCTCCTGCACGGGCGCCACCTTGCGGACGAAGCCCGACGCCCCGTAGCGCATGGCCCGCTCCGTGGTCTCGGCGTCGTCGTGGCACGTCAGGACCACCACGGCGGGCCGCGTCCCCCGCCGCCGGACCTCGCGCATCAGCTCGATGCCGTCCTCGGGCCCCAGGCCGACGTCGAGGACGAGGACGTCGGGCCGGTGCGCCTCGACCAGGTCGACGAGACGACCCGGGGTGGACGACACGCCGACCACCCTGATGTCGGGCTCGTCCTCCAGGCGGACCGAGAGCGCCTCGGTGAACACCGGGTGGTCGTCAACCAGGACGACGGTCGTCGCTCGCACCACGCCAGTGTCCACCCGCCAGGCGGGCCGAGGCACCATCAACGAGGGGGAACGCCCTACCGCATCCGGTGGAGCCACGGTCATTCGCTCACCTCCAGGACGCCCGAGCGCAGGGCGGCGGCCACGAGCTCGAGCCGGCTGTGCACCCCGAACTTCACCAGGAGGTTCTGGACGTGCGTCCGCACCGTGGCCGCCCCGATGCCGAGCCCGGCGGCGAGGTCCGAGGTAGACCCTCCACGGGTCAGCAGCCGCAGCACGTCGAGCTCGCGCTCGGTCAGCGCCAGCCGCCCTCCACCCGGCGCGTCGCGCTGCAGGCGCGCCCGGGCGTTGCGGGAACAGACCGGCCACCCGGCACCGGGCGGCGGCTCGCCGACGGCCCCGGCGCCCACCTGCCGCAGGACCCGCTCGATCTCCGACACGCCGTCGGTCTTGATGACGACCCCGTCGGCACCCGCGTCCACCGCCCCCCGCAGCAGCTGCCGGTCGAGCTCGGCGGTCAGCACCACCACCGGGACGCCGGGGAGCGCGGCGCGCAGCGCCGGCAGGACGTCGGCCACCGGAACGTCGGGGAACCGGAGGTCGGTCAGCACGACGTCCACCCGCTGCGCGGGGACCGCCTCGTCCAATTCGACGAGCGAGTCCACCGGCCCCACGACGTCGATGCCCCTGCGGGCGAGCAGGCTCGCCAGCGACTCGCCGAACGTCCGGTGGTCGTCGCACAGCAGCACGCGCACGGGTGGCTCGCCGTCAGCCGGCCGCCGGCACCGCGCCGGGCACCCGCGGGAAGTCGACCACCACGGTGGTGCCGCCGAGGGGGCCCCGGCGCACGGCGACCCTGCCACCGCACTCCTCGACGACGCGGGCGACGATTGCCAGACCGATGCCGGCGCGGTGCCCCGGTGCGCACCGCTCGCCGCCGTCGCGCCGCAGCATCGCGGTCCAGGGTCCGGGGCCCGGTCCCGAGTCGTCCACCCGGACCTGCGAGCCGGTGCGCGTCGGGGTGACCACCACGTCGACCCGACCGGCGGGACCTGCCGCCCGGCAGGCGTTGTCGACGAGGTTGGCGAGCATCCGCCGCAGGCTCACCGCGTGGGCGAGGACCACCGCGGGCCTGAGCTCGGCCTGCACGGTGGCGTCACTGGCATGGCCGGCGCTGCGCACGACCTCGGCGGCGATGCCGTCGACCCGCACGATCCGCCGCGGCCGGGGCTGGCCGAGCACCGACCCGCAGATCTCGGCGATGCGCTCGGTCTCGTGCAGCACCTGCTGCAGGCGCCGGGCATCGGCCGGCGGCACCGAGCCCTGGGCGAGGACCTGTTCCACCAGCAGGCGGATGGTCACGGCGGGCGTGGAGACGTCGTGGCAGATCTGGCGGGTGCGGTCGTCGGCCCGGGTGGCGGACCCGGCGCCGCGGACCGTCGCCAGCCTGGCGCGCGGCGAGAGCACGCTCCCGGCCGCGCCGACCGTCGCCAGGACCGCGCCGAACGCCTCGCCGCCGGCGCGCCGGCCCCGGTCGTCGGACCGCTCGTCACCCGTGGC
>JAJZYI010000159.1 GCA_021798135.1 Actinomycetes bacterium
CGGCCGCGGCACCCGGTCGCGGCGGGCGCCGGGCCATGGCCCTGTCGGGGGCGGTCGCGCCGGCTGACGGCCGCGGCACCCGGTCGCGGCGGGCGCCTTGCCCCGCCGGGGGCGGCTCAGCTGCCCGACAGGCGCCGCACCTGGTCGTCGTCGAGGTCGACGAGCGCCGCCGTGCAGTTCTCCTGGAGGTGCGCGACCGAGGACGTGCCCGGGATCGGCAGCATCACCGCAGAGCGGCGCAGCAGCCAGGCCAGCGCCACCTGTGACGCCGTGGCGCCGGTCTCCGAAGCCACGGCGTCGACCGGACCGCCCGGGCGGGCCAGCGCGCCGTTGGCGAGCGGGAACCACGGGATGAAGCCGATGCCGTCCCGCTCGCAGGCGTCCAGGACCGGTTCCGACGCGCGGTCGGCCAGGTTGTAGCGGTTCTGCACGGTGGCGACGGGCACGATCTGCCGGGCCGCCTGCAGCGTGGGCACGTCGACCTCCGACAGCCCGACGAAGCGGACCTTCCCCTCGGCCCGGAGGTCGGCGAGCAGGCCGAATTGGTCGGCGGCGGGAACCTGCGGGTCGACCCGGTGCAGCTGGAACAGGTCGATGGCCTCCACCCCCAGCCGCCTGAGGCTCAGCTCGCACTGCTGGCGCAGGTACTCGGGCCGCCCCACCGGGTGCCACGCGTCGGGCCCGGTGCGCACCAGCCCGGCCTTGGTGGCGATCGTGAGGCCCTCGGGGTAGGGGTGCAGCGCGCGGTGGATGAGCTCCTCGCTCACCACGGGGCCGTAGGAGTCGGCCGTGTCGATCAGGTCGACCCCGAGCTCCACGGCGCGGCGGAGCACCTGCACGCACTCGTCGGGATCGGCCGGCGGCCCCCAGATGCCCGGGCCCGTGATCCGCATGGCACCGAAGCCGAGGCGGTGGACCGTGCGCTCGCCGCCGATGGCGAACGTCCCGCTGCGCAGGACGGGGCGTGCGGTGTCGGCGGTTCCTGGGGTCGTCGGTGGCGTCATGGTCCCGTTCTACCCGGCGCGCGCCATGGCGAACGCCGCGATGGCCGCGAATTGCAGCCCGGCGCCGGCGATGGTGAGGGCGTGGAACACCTCGTGGTAGCCGAACACCCGGGGTGCCGGATCCGGCCGGCGGCGCGCGTAGACCATCGCTCCGGCCGTGTAGCACGCCCCGCCCGCCACGAGCAGCGCGAACCCGGTGCCGCCGAGCCCGGCCCACAGCTGGGGCAGGACGATCACGGCGCACCAGCCCACGGCGACGTAGGGGATGGCGATCGCCCACTTCGGCGCGTCGAGCCAGAACTGCCGCAGGGCGACGCCGGCGGCAGCGCCGGTCCAGACCACGAGCAGGATGGTGGTCCGCGCCCAGCCGCCCAGCGCCAGCGCGGCGACGGCGGTGTAGGTGCCGGCGATGGCGACGAAGATCGTGGTGTGGTCGGCCCGCCGCATCCGCCTGCGGGCTGCCGGGGACCACCGGATCCGGTGGAACGCCGAGCTGACCCCGAAGAGCGCCGCGAGGGAGAAGGCGTAGACGGCCAGCGCCAGGCGGTCGGCCGCCGTGGGGCCGTGCACGGCGAGCAGGGAGCCGGCGACGGCGGCCGGCACCAGCGCCGCGGCGTGCAGCCAGCCCCTCAGGGCCGGGCGCAGGTCCGCCGCCGCTGGCCGGCCGGCTGTGGTGGTGAGCCGCTGGGTCATGGCCGCGCCGACGTTAGCGGCATGCGCCGGGGCCGGTCGCGAGGCCCTCGCCGGGGGGCCGGTCGCGAGGCCCTCGCCGGGGGCCGGCGGGGCTCATGGCAGCGCACGCGCCCGGCCCGGCACCGGCAGGCCGTCAGGCGTCGGTGGCGCCGATGGCGTCGAGGTCCCGCTGCTCGGGCCGGTCGCCGGGCTCCGGCGACGCCGGGGCGGCGGGACCGGACCCGGCGGCCTGGTCCTCGAACTGCGTGTGGTACAGCTCGGCATACAGGCCGCCGGCGGCCAGCAGGTCCGGGTGGCGGCCGCGCTCGACGACCCGGCCGGCGTCGATCACCAGGATCTGGTCGGCCTCGCGCACGGTGGACAGCCGGTGCGCGATCACGATCGACGTGCGCCCTGCCAGCGCCTCGGCCAGGGCCCGCTGGACCGCCTGCTCCGACTCCGAGTCGAGGTGCGCCGTGGCCTCGTCGAGCACGACGACGTCGGGAGCCTTGAGCAGCAGCCGGGCGATGGCGATGCGCTGCTTCTCCCCGCCCGACAGGCGGTAGCCGCGGTCACCGACCACGGTGTCGAGGCCGTCGGGCAGCGACGCCACCAGGTCGCTGATCTGCGCCGAGCGCAGCGCCAGCTGCAGGTCGTCCTCGGTGGCGTCGGGCCGGGCGTACAGCAGGTTCGCCCGGATCGTGTCGTGGAAGAGGTGGGCGTCCTGGGTGACGACCCCGATGACGTCCCGGATGGAGGCCAGGCTGGCGTCCCGCAGGTCGACGCCGTTCACCCGGACCGCGCCGGACTGCGGGTCGTAGAGGCGCGGGACCAGGTGGCTGATGGTGGTCTTGCCCGCGCCCGACGGACCGACGAGCGCGACCAGCTGGCCCGGCTCCGCGCGCAGGGACACGTCGTGCAGGACCTGGTGGGAGGGCGTCTGGTCGAGGACGGCGACGCTCTCCAGCGAGGCGAGGGACACCTCGTCGGCCCGCGGGTACCTGAAGCCGACGTGGTCCAGCTCGACCGTGGCCGGACCGCGCGGGATCCCGACCGGGTCCGGGCGCTCGGCCACCATGGGCTCGAGGTCGAGCACCTCGAAGATGCGGTCGAACGACACCAGCGCCGTCATGACGTCGACCTGCACGTTCGACAGGGCCGTGAGCGGCGCGTAGAGACGCGTGAGGTAGGACGTGAGGGCGACCACGGTGCCGACCAGGTACACGCCGCTGGCCGCCTGGACGCCCCCCCAGCCGTAGGCGAGCGCCGTGGCCAGCGACGCGGTGAGCAGCAGCGACACCATGAAGACCCGCGTGTACATCGCCTGCAGGACCCCGATGTCGCGGACGCGCCCGGCCTTGTCGGCGAACGCCGCCACCTCGCGGTGCGGGTCCCCGAAGAGCTTGACCAGCAGGGCCCCCGAGACGTTGAACCGCTCCGTCATGGCGTTGGTCATCGCCGCGTTCAGGTTGTAGCTCTCGCGGGTGATGCCCTGGATCCGGCGACCGACCCAGCGCGCCGGCACGATGAAGATGGGGAGCAGTGCCAGGGCCACCAGCGTGATCTGCCACGACAGGAAGAACATGGCGACGAGCATGATGACGACGGTGATGGCGTTGCTGACCACCGACGACGCCGTGTCGGTGAACGCCGACTGCGCGTCGAGCACGTCGCTGTTCAGCCGGCTCACCAGCGCGCCCGTCTGCGTGCGGGTGAAGAAGGCGATGGGCATCCGCTGCAGGTGCCCGAAGACCTTGGTGCGCATGTCGAAGATGAGGCCCTCGCCGACGCGCGCCGAGATCCACCGCTGCCAGAGCGACAGGCCGGTGTCGGCGATCGCCAGGCCGCCCACCACGGCCGCCAGCGTGACGATGAGGCCGATCCGGTGCCGCAGGATGCCCTGGTCGATGATGGCCCGGTAGATGAGCGGGTTGGCCGCCGCGACCACCGCGTCGACCACGATCAGCACCAGGTAGACGGCGAGCATCCTTCGGTAGGCGGCGGCGAAGCGCAGGATGCGGCGGACGATGCCCTTGGGCAGCGGGTGGGCCGTCACGTTCGGGTCGCGGCGGAACGACCGCATCAGGCTCCAGCCGGCCGGGCCGCCCATCCGCATCCCCATGCCGCCCATGCCGCTCATGGCACGGCCCCTGCGGGCTCGGCGCCGTCGGGCACCGTCTCGGCGGGCCGGACGGCGGGAGGCGTGGCTGCGGGCTCGGCGCCGTCGGGCACCGTCTCGGCGGGCCGGACGGCGGGAGGCGTGGCAGCGTGCGGTTGGACCGCGGCCGCCTCAGCCCGGTGCCCGGAAGGCCGGGAACCGGAGCCGACACCCTGGAGCAGGGCCAGGAGCTGCTCCCGCTCGGCGGCCCCGAGCCCGGCGAACAGGCGGGCGGCCGCGTGGCGGCGCGCCGCGTCGAGCCGCTCGACGAGCAGCCGGCCCCGGGCGGTCGCCGACACCATCACGGAGCGGCGGTCGGCGGTGTCGGCGCTGCGCACGACCAGGCCGGCGTCTGCCAGGGCGTCGACCACCGAGGTCGCGGACCGGGGCACCACGTCGAGCTCGGTGGCCAGGTCCGCCATCCGCACGGGCCCCGCCGCCCCGATGGCCCGCAGGGCCCGGGCCTGTGCCGGCGTCAGGCCGAGGGGCCGGACGGCGTCGGCGAGGAGCCGGCGCCAGTGCCGCCAGGTCTGGGTCAGCGCGTCGGCGAGCGCCGGGTCGCAGCGGCACGCCAGCCGGTCGTCGGTCACAGGTCCTGAGTGTAGGTCTCAATGAGCCAAGCTCAGTTCACCGGGTTCCGAGCTGCCGGCTGTCGGGCTCCCAGCTGCCCGGTGACGGTCGTCAGGGCGAAGGCGAGCCGGGTGACGGTCGTCAGGGCGAAGACGAGCCGGGCGACGGTCGTCAGGCGAAGACGAGCCGGGCGATCCAGTCGGCGACGAGCGCCGGCTTGGCCTCGCCGTCGATCTCCACGCTCATCGACCGGATGAGGTGGACCGTGGCGGGATCCTTGAGCTCGACGGCGCTCAGGGTGCTGGCCGCCCTGATCCGGGAGTCGACCTTCACCGGGTTGACGAACCGGACGCGGTCGAAGCCGTAGTTCACGCCCATGAGGAGGCCCGGCAGCGGCGGCAGGTCGGCCCGGATGCTGGCCGACAGGTAGGTGAGCAGCGACAGCGTCAGGAACCCGTGGGCGATCGTGACCTTCCACGGCGACAGCTCGGCCGCCTTCTCGGGGTCGACGTGGATGAACTGGTGGTCGTGCGTCACGTCGGCGAAGGCGTCGATGAGCGGCTGGTCCACGAGGAACCAGTCGCCGGGCCCCTCCTCGCGTCCCTCCAGGGGCTTCAGTGCCTCGTAGGCCTGTTCGCCGTTCGTCGCCATGCCTGCTCCCTCGGTCGTGCCGGCGGCGCGCAGCGCGAGCCGGCGGTGGTCATGGTGCCTTCGTGCGTCCGGGCTGGCGGTCGCCGCCCACCGTGCCGCCGGACGCGCGTGGCGCGGGGCTGCTCGACGCGCGCGGCGCGGCCCGCCTGCTGGTGCCGCCCTGCTGCTGAGCCGCTCCACGCCAGGCGAGCCTCGGACCGGTCACGCGACGCCGGCCGGCAGCTCGTCTGCCCGCCGCTCCTGCGCTCCGGCGTGGACCTGGCTGCCGGCGACGAAGTCGCGGTTGCGGATCAGGACCAGCGCGCCGACGGCACCGACCAGGGCCACGACCCCGGCGATCACCAGGATCTCGTCGAGGCCGCGGACGAAGCTGGCGCGCAGCGCGGCGGCCAGCGCTGGGCGCAGCGACGGCGGCGCGAGCGCGGCGACCTGCGCGCCGGTCGCCCCGTTGCGGACGGCGGCGGCGACCTGCGACGTGGCGTGACCGAGGGCCGGCACGCGGTGGAGGGCGGCGGCGAGGTCGCTCGCCTGGCGGGTGGCGAAGATCGACCCCAGGGCGGCGATGCCGGTCGCCACGCCGACCTGGCGGAAGGTGTTGTTGATCCCCGACGCCATGCCGGCCCGGTGCGGTTCGACCACGCCGACGGCGGTGGAGGCGAGGGGTGGATTGGTGATCCCGTTGCCCAGACCGGCGACGACGAAGCCCGGCACCAGGACCATCCAGGTCGAGCTGGCGTGGAGCTGGGCCATGAGCAGCAGCCCGACGCCGACCAGCAGCAGGCCGGGGGCGATGAGCCAGCGCGGCGGCACCCTGGCGCTGAGGCGCCCTGCCAGCGCCGAGGTCGCGAACGTCCCGCCCGACACGACGAGCATGCGGACGCCGGCCTGCAGCGCGCTGTAGCCGAGGGCGTCCTGCAGGTAGAGGACCAGGTAGAGCAGCAGGCTGTAGAGCGAGGCCGACACGGCGAAGCTCGCCACGAGCCCGCCGTCGAAGGCGGGCACGCGGAACAGGCGCAGGTCGAACATGGGGTGGCGGCCCAGGTGCTCGGCGACCAGGAACGCCACCGCGAGCACGGCGGCACCGGCGAAGCACAGCAGGACCCCGAGGTCGGTCCAGCTGGTCTGGCTGGCGCGGATGAGCCCGTAGACGAGCGAGACCAGCGCGCCGGTGAACAGCACGAAGCCCGCCCAGTCGGGCCGGCGGGCGCCCTCCTGGCGCGACTCCACCACGCGGGCGATGGTCACCGCCAGCGCCACCACGCCGATCGGGACGTTCACGAAGAAGATCCACCGCCACGAGATGCCGGTGGTGAGCACGCCGCCGAGCAGGGGCCCGACGGCGACGGCGGTGGCGACGACGGTGCCCCACACCGCGAAGGCGACACCCCGGTCACGGCCCTGGAACGCCTGGGCCAGGAGGGCGAGCGACGTCGCCAGCATGATGGCGCCGCCGACGCCCTGCCCGCTGCGGGCGATGATCAGGTACAGGGGTCCGGTGGCCGTGCCGCACAGCAGGGAGCCGGCGGTGAACACGGCCAGCCCGATGGCGAAGAGCAGCCGCCGGCCGAACAGGTCAGCGAGCGAGCCGGCCGTGAGGAGGAGCGCCGCCAGGGTCAGCGCGTAGGCGTCCACCACCCACTGCAGGTCCGAGAAGTTCGCGTGCAGGTCGTGCTGGATCGCCGGCAGCGCCACCGTCACGATCGTGATGTCGAGCAAGAGCATGAACGTGCCGAGGCTCACCGCCAGCAGCGTCCACCACTTCTTCTCCATGGATCCTCCCCGATGGAGCGCGGCCTCCCCCCCGCCCCCGCTTCGCCGGTGTCCTCCGCGCCTGCGAGCGGGTGCCACCGTCGTGCACCGTGCCGACGGAGGCCTGCCGCCGGGTCGAGCGTACCCGTCCCGGCTCGCCGCCGCCTGGTGGGGGCGCCTGGGGGCAGCTGGCCGGCGCGGGTGTCCACCGGAGCTCGGGTGAGGCGACCCGACCGGGCAGGGCGGCTGCCGCCGCGGGTAGACTTCGGCGAGAGGCGATGGGGCTCGCCCGAACCGGTCGACCGACCTGATGGCTCCTGCACCGACCCGCGAGCGAGGCCGTCATGGAGATCGAGCCGAAGCCGGAACCGGCGGGACCGCGGACCGATCGTGGCCGCGCGCAGGCTGCGGAGCTGGTCCGGCAGCCCGCCGGCCCGTCGGGGACGGGGACCGGACAGCCCGGGCGGTGGTGGCCCCGCTGGGCCGCGGCCGACGCCGGCCTGCCCATCGACCCGGACCTCGACCCGGGCGACCCCGCCGAGCCCTCTCGGCAGCACCGCCCGGGGCCCCGCTGGCCGGGGCGGTACGCGCCGGTGGTCCTCGCCGCCGTGTTCCTCGGTGGGGCTGTCGGCACGCTGGGCAGGTACGCCGTGGAGCGGGCGCTGCCGACGCCTTCGGGGACGTTCCCCGTCGCGACCTTCGTGGTGAACACCACCGGCGCGCTGCTGATCGGCGTGCTCATGTCGCTCGTGGCCGGGCGGCCGGGCTGGAACCGCCGGGTCCGGCCGTTCGCCGGCGTGGGCGTGCTCGGCGGGTGGACGACGATGTCGACGCTGGCGGTCGAGACCGACCTGCTCGGCCGGAGCGGAGCGTTCGCGGGCGCGGCCGGCTACGTGTGCGCCACCCTGGTGGCGGGTGTGGCCGCCGTCGCCCTGGGCATCGCCGCCGGCCGCAGGTGGCGGGGCGTGGGCGGCGGCTCGCCGGCACGCCGCACGGTTGCCGCCGCGGGCACCGGCCCAGC
>JAJZYI010000160.1 GCA_021798135.1 Actinomycetes bacterium
GGCGGCCGCCGGGTACCGGGTGACGGCCCGGCCCGAAGACGGCGACACCTTGATGGCCGCGCTGGCCGACGGCTTGACCTACGACGCCGACGACCTCACCGATGAGCAGCTCGCCATCGCCGTCGGTCGCCTGCCGGCCGGAGACTACGCCGGGTGGTTCGCCACGCTGCCCGACGCGGCCAGGGAGGAGCTCGAGTCGGTGTGGGGCCCACCCCCGGGCCGGCACCGGGTCCACGACGGCCAGCTCGTGTTCAGCGGCATGGAGCTCGGCAACGTGGTCATCGCCATCCAACCTCCCCGGGGCTACGGCGACGACCCGGTGGCCGTCTACCACTCGCCGTCGCTGCCCCCCGCCCACCACTACCTCGCCTTCTACCGCTGGCTGGATGAGGTGTGGGGTGCCGACGCCGTCGTCCACCTGGGCAAGCACGGCACCCTCGAGTGGCTGCCCGGCAAAGCCGTCGGCCTGTCGGCCGGGTGCTGGCCCGACGCCGCGCTCGGTGACGTGCCGCTGTTCTACCCCTTCGTGGTCAACGACCCCGGCGAGGGCACTCAGGCCAAGCGCCGCAGCCACGCGGTCGTCGTCGACCACCTGCTCCCGCCGATGACCAGAGCCGACACCTACGACGACCTCGCCCGGCTCGAACAGCTCTTCGACGAGTACGCCCAGCTGCAGTCGCTCGACCCGACCAAGCTCCCCCCTTTGCGCGAGCGGATCTGGGCGCTGTTGCGCGAAGCCTCCATCGACGAAGACCTCGGCCTGTCGACGGTGTCGCTGGACGACGGGTTCGACGACGTCGTCCTCGCCGTCGACGGCTACCTGTGCACCTTGAAGGATGCGCAGATCCGCGGCGGCCTCCACGTCCTCGGTGCGGCGCCGGCCGACGACGCCCTCGTCGACCTGGTGCTGGCCATCACCCGCCTGCCCCAGGGACGTGTCCCGTCGCTCCGCCAGGAGGTGGCGTCTGACCTCGAGCTCGACGGCGACGACCCGCGCCATCTCGACCGGATCGAGGAGGTGTGCCGTTCCCTCGTCGTCGCGGCCGCCTCCGAGGGCTGGGTGGCACCCCCCGGCGCCACGCCGACGATGGCATGGATCTGCCAGTGGCTGGTCCCCAACCTGCGCCGCGCCGGCGACGAGATCGCCAACCTGCTGGCCGGCCTCGACGGCCGGTACGTGCCGGCCGGCCCGAGCGGCGCCCTCACCCGGGGCTGCGCCTACGTCCTGCCCACCGGCCGGAACTTCTACTCCGCCGACCCCAAGGCGCTGCCGACGGAGCTCGCCTTCGAGGTCGGGACGAAGTTGGCCGACGCCGTCCTCGCCCGCCACCTCGACGAGGAGGGCTGCTACCCCCAGACCGTCGGCCTCGTCTTGTGGGGCACCGCCGCCATGCGCACCCAGGGAGACGACGTGGCCGAGGCCCTGGCGCTCCTCGGCGTCCGCCCGGTGTGGGAGGAGCGGTCGCGGCGCGTCGTCGGCCTCGAACCGATCCCGATGGCGGAGCTCCGACGACCCCGCGTCGACGTCACCCTTCGCATCTCGGGGTTCTTCCGCGACGCCTTCCCGGCCCTGGTCGACCTCCTCGACGAAGCCGTCGAGCTGGTCGCCGCGCTCGACGAGCCCGCCGCGCACAACTTCGTCCGGGCCCATGGCGCCGAGGACCCCAGGGTCTACGGACCCGCCCCGGGCGCCTACGGCGTCGGCATCCTGTCGCTGCTCGAGGGCCGCGACTGGCGGTCCGACGACGACCTCGCCGCGGTGTACGTCGCCTGGTCGGGCTGGTCCTATGCCAGGAGCGGGTTCGGACAGCCCGCCGTCGAGGCCATGCGGCGGCGGTTCGCGGCCATCGACGTCGCCGTCAAGAACCAGGACAACCGCGAGCACGACATCTTCGACTCCGACGACTACCTGCAGGAGCACGGCGGGATGATCGCCACCATCCGCTCCCTCACCGGCCGCGACCCCAAGGCGTGGTTCGGCGACTCGGCCAACCCGGCTCGGCCGCTCGTCCGCTCCCTGGCCGAGGAGGCCGCCAGGGTGGTGCGGACCCGAGTGATCAACCCCAAGTGGCTGCAGGCCATGCGCCGCCACGGCTACAAGGGTGCGTTCGAGATGGCCGCCACCGTCGACTACCTGTTCGGCTACGACGTCACGGCCCATGTCGCAGCGCCATGGATGTACGACCGCGTGGCCCAGGCCTACGTCGCAGACCCCGAGAACCGGGCATTCTTCGAGCGGTCCAACCCCTGGGCGCTGCGGTCCATCGTGGAGCGGCTCCTCGAAGCCGAGGAGCGAGGCCGGTGGAAGCCCGACGACGAGACCGCCGACGTGCTGCGGCGGGCGCTGCTCGAGGCCGACGGGTGGGAGGAGGCCCGATGAGCGCGCACCTCCCGTTCTCGTCCGTCGTCGGCCAGGACGACGCCAAGCTGGCGCTGCTCTTGGCGGCCGTCGAGCCGCGTCTCGGCGGGGTGCTGCTGCGAGGTGACAAGGGCTCGGCCAAGACGACCCTCGCCCGGGGGCTGGCCGACCTGCTGCCCGCCGGCGCGCCGTTCGTCGAGCTCCCCCTCGGTGCCGCCGAGGACCGGGTCGTGGGCGCGCTCGACGTCGCCGCGCTGCTCGACTCCCGAGCGCACGCCTTCCGCCCGGGGCTGCTCGCCGCCGCCCACGGGGGGGTCCTCTACGTGGACGAGGTGAACCTCCTGGCCGACCATCTGGTGGACGTCCTGCTCGACGTGGCCGTCTCCGGTGTGAACCGCGTCGAGCGCGACGGCTTCTCCGAGACCCATCCCGCACGGTTCGTCCTGGTCGGGTCGATGAACCCCGAGGAGGGGGAGCTGCGCCCCCAGCTGCTCGACCGCTTCGGCCTGGCCGTCGAGGTCAGGGCACCACAGGATGCGGCCCTGCGGGCCGAGATCGTGCGCCGCCAGCTCGCGTTCGACGCCGGGGGCTTCCCCGAGGACCCGTCACTCGACGAGCAGGTCCGCCGGTCGCTGGCGTCCGCCGCGCCGGTGCCCTGCGACGACGCCGTCGTCGTGGCTGCAGCCGAGCTGGCGGTGGCGGTCGGCGCCCAGGGTCTGCGAGCCGACCTCGCGCTGTGCCGCGCCGCCGGCGCCCTGGCCGGGCTCGACGGCGTGCGCCGCGCTGGCGCGGCGCACCTGCGTCGGGTGGCCCCGCTCGTCCTCGGGCATCGCCGCCGACGCGACCCGTTCGAGGCGCCCGGCGTCGCGTCCGACGAGCTCGCCTCAGCGCTCGACCGGGTGCTCGGCGCCGAGGAGGCCGTCGACACTTCGCCGACAGAGCAAGGCGCGCTGCCTGACACCACGCCGGAGCCGGGTTCAGCACTCCCCGATGGCCGGCGGCCTGGTGGAGCTGGGGAAGGCGGCGAGAGCGGGGCACCGGGTGGCCACGACCAGCTGAGCGACCAACACGCGCCGGGCCCCGACCCGGTCGGTCCACCCGACGTCCAGGTCGACGCAGGGCAGCTGACGGTCCCGCGGCCGCGGAGCGGCGTGACGAGGGCCCGGGGCTCAGGCAGGAACGGCGCGGCGGTCGCCGGCGGTGCCCGGGGGCGTCGCATCGGCCACGTGCCCCTCAGCGACCCCGGCCAGCGCGTCGACGGGGCCGCCACGGCGCTGTCCTACGTCACCCGGACCGTCGGCGAGGATCGCGGACCTGGCGAGCATCTGGATGCGGGGGACCTCAGGGCCGCCGTGACGGCCGAGCCCCAAGCGACGCTGGTCATCATCGCTGTCGACACCTCAGGCTCGATCGCCGGGCGCAGGAGGCTCGAAGCCGCCCGCGCCGCCGTGATGTCGCTCCTCGGTGACGTCTACCGGCGCCGCGACCGGGTGGCGATGGTGGCCTTCAGGGGCGAGTCGGCCGAGGTGGTCCTTCGTCCGACCGGGTCGGTCGAGGTGGCGCGGGCGCGCCTGGAGGAGCTGCAAACTGGCGGCAGGACGCCGCTGGCCGCTGGGCTGGCCCAGGTCACGTCGATGGTGCGGGCAGCCCAGCGACCCGGTGGGCCACGACCGGCGGTCGTGCTCGTCACCGACGGGCGAGCGACCGCAGGTGGTGCCGAGCCGCTCGCCGCGGCCGACGCGGCCGCGGCCGAGCTGGCGACGACCGGGGTGGCATGCCTCGTCGTCGACGCCGAGACGGGACCAACCCGCCTCGGTCTGGCCCGGTCGCTCGCAGCGACCCTTTCTGCCGACTACGTGCTGCTCGAGGACATCGAGCAGCCGGCGGGGGGAGCGGCGCTCGCCGGCGCCATCCGCGCTCGGGTGCTGGCGTCGGGAGCGGAGGCCTGATGAGCGCCCACCGCGACCCGAGGGTCACCCTGGTGCTCGGCGGCACCCGCTCGGGCAAGTCGACGGTCGCCGAGCAGCTCGCAACCGAGCTCGCCTCGAGGGGTGGCGGGACCGTGACCTACGTGGCGACGGCGTCGGTCACCGACGAGGAGATGGCACGCCGTGTCGCCGCCCACCAGGCACGCCGGCCGGCGGCATGGAGCACCGTCGAGCTGGCGTCGAGCACCGAGCTGCCCGCAGTCCTGGCGCACCTCGA
Source organism: Actinomycetes bacterium (assembly GCA_021798135.1). Lineage (GTDB taxonomy): Bacteria > Actinomycetota > Acidimicrobiia > Acidimicrobiales > UBA8190 > JAJZYI01. The sequence continues at coordinate 4,565 of JAJZYI010000160.1, forward strand.
CGGGAGCGTGCTGGTGGACAGCCTCGGCACCTGGGTGGCGTCGGCACCGGATCTCGAGGTCGACGCGCAGGCGTTGGTCCACGCCCTCCAGGTGCGCTCGGGGAGCACCGTGCTCGTCTCCGAGGAGGTCGGGTTGGCCGTGCACCCCGCCACTGCCGTCGGGAGAGCGTTCGTGGACGCCCTCGGGGACCTGAACCAGGCGGTGGCAACCGTCGCGCAGCGCGTGCTCCTCGTGGTCGCCGGCCGCACGCTGGAGCTGTAGTGCTCGCCGCGCTCGGGTTCCTCACCCCCTTCGGGCCCGCCCGGGCACCCAACCCGGCGACCCTGCGCTGGTTCCCCCTCGTCGGGGCGGCAGCCGGCGCGATCGTGGGCCTCGTCTGGTGGGCGGCCTCCAAGGGGTGGCACGGGCCGCTGGTGCCCGCCGCGCTGGCCGTCGTCACCGACTTGGCTCTGACCGGGATGCTGCACGTTGACGGGCTCGCCGACAGCGCCGACGGTCTGCTGCCCCACCTGAGCCGGGAACGCAGGCTCCAGGTGATGTCGGAGCCCGACATCGGTGCTTTCGGATTGGCGGCGACGGCGGCTGTGCTCCTCCTGCGTTTCGCGGCTTTCGGCGCCCTGCGCCCCGACATCGTGTTGGTGGTCGGCATCTGGTGCGTCTCGCGCTCACTCATGGTGGCCGCCATGCTCGTGCTCCCCTACGCAAGGGCGACGGGAGGTCTGGCGACGGCGTTCCTCGGAGGAGGGGTCGCCGGCTCCGCGCTGGCCGCGTCGGCGGGGGTAGCGGCAGGTGCGTCGCTCGCCATCTGGGCTGGGGGTGCTCCTGCGGCCGCGGGCGTCGGCGCTGCGGTGGCGGCGGTGGCGGCCCTCCTGTGGGTCGCGCACCGACGTCTGGGAGGCTTCACCGGCGACGTCCTCGGGGCGGCCGTGGTCGTGTCTGAGACGGCAGCGCTCCTCATCGCAGGGGTCCGCTGGTGACGGGTTGGCAGCTGCGGGCTGCCTCGGCTGCCGCGGCCGTGGTGGCGGACCGCCTCGTCGCAGACCCGCCGGACCGGCTCCACCCGGTGGCGTGGTTCGGCCGGGCCATGACCCGACGCGAACAACGCGCATGGAGCGACCACCGGCTGAGCGGCGCCCGCCACCTGTTGGCGGGAATCGCCGCCGCCGCTGTTCCTACCGTCCTGCTTCGCTCCGGGGCCCGACGGATGGGCGGTGCCGCCGACGGCGCCTTGTCCGTCGCGGTGGTGACGGCGACGCTCGGCGCTCGCAGCCTCGACCGTCGTGCTGCCGAGATCGGCGAGGCGCTCGCCGCGGGGCGGATCGACGAGGCGCGGCGGTTGCTCCCGGCGCTCGTCGGGCGCGACCCAGCCGGCCTCGACGAGGCGGAGATCGCCCGAGCAGTGGTCGAGTCGGTGGCCGAGAACACCGTGGACGCTGGCGTGGCGCCGCTCTTCTGGGCGGCCGTCGGAGGACCGGTCGCGGCAGCGGCCTACCGCGCCGTGAACACGCTGGACGCCATGGTCGGCTACCGAAACGACCGCTACCGCCGCTTCGGCTGGGCATCGGCGCGTGCCGACGACGTCGCCAACTTCGTGCCGGCACGGGTCGCGGCGGTGATCGTCGCGCTGTGCTCGCCGAGCAGCGCTCCGGGCATCGTGAGGGCGGTGCGCCGACAGGCCCCCGGCCACCCCTCGCCCAACGCCGGGGTGATCGAAGCGGCGTTCGCCGCCGCGCTCGGTCTCCGCCTCGGCGGCACCAACCGCTACGGCGAGGTGGTCGAGCAGCGGGTGGAGCTCGGCGAGGGACGTGCCGCCGCGCCAGGCGACATCGTTCGTGTCCGGCTGCTGGCCCGCCGGGTCACCGCCGTCGCGGCCGTCGCCCTGGTGTCCCCATTCCTGTGCGAGCTGTGGCGAGGCCCGAGGTCTGGCTGCTTCCATCGAGGCGTCCGTTGACGGGGACGTCCAGCGAGCGTCGAGCCCACGGGGGCAACGGCGCACGTCTCGCCGAAGCGCTGGGGCTCAACCCGGCGTCCGTGCTCGACCTTTCTGCCAGCCTCTGCCCCGTGGCGCCCGACCCCACGGCCACCGTGCAGCGCCACCTCGGCGCGGTTGGCCGCTACCCCGACCCCGAGCGGGCCACCGCCGCCCTCGCCGAAGCCATGGGGGTAGAGCCCGAGCACCTCCTGCTCACCAACGGGGGGGCAGAGGCCATCGCGCTGACCGAAGCCGTCCTCGGCGGGACGGTCGAGGAGCCCGACTTCTCCCTGTACCCGCGCTCCGGCGGGCCGCTATGGAGGTCCAACCCCAACAATCCGCTTGGGACGCTCGCATCGGCGGGTGCAGTGGCCGGAGTGTGGGACGAGGCCTTCTGGCCCCTCGCCACCGGCACGTGGACCCGAGGCGACCACCTGCAGGGCTCCATCGTGGTCGGCTCGCTGACCAAGCTCCTCGCCTGCCCGGGACTGCGCCTCGGCTACGTGCTGTGCGCCGACGACGCCCTGATGTGGCGGATCCGCCGACGCCAGCCCGAATGGTCCGTCAACGGGCTGGCGGCCGACGCCCTTGGGGACCTGCTGCGCCCGGTCGACCTGCCCACGTGGTCGAGCCAGACCGCCGCCCTTCGTGACCGGTTGGTCCACCTTCTTCGTTCGCACGAGCTCGCCGTGCGCTCTGGCCACGGCCCATGGGTCCTCGTCGACCGGTCCGGATCGCTGCGGGCGAAGCTCTTGACCGAAGGGATCGTCGTGCGCGACTGCGCCAGCTTCGGCCTGGACGGCACCGTCCGCATCGCCATACCCCGACTGGACCAGTTCGATCGCCTCGAACGCGCCCTGGGGCGCCACTGGGAGACTGGGAGCGAACCGCGAACCGGTGCACCGGACGCGGACACGAGGCGCGCCGCGCCATGACCGTGTACCTGGTCGGCGCCGGACCCGGTGACCCCGGCCTGCTCACCCTCAGGGGAGCAGAGCTGTTGCGCCGCGCCGACGTCGTCCTCTACGACCGACTGGTCACACCCGACGTCCTGACCCTTGTTCACGCTGACGCGCTGTGCATCGACGTCGGAAAGCGGCCAGGCACCGACACCCCCGGCGCCGATCGCCGACAGCAAGAGATCGGCCGCCTGCTCGTCGAGCACGGCCGCACGTCGGAGGTCGTCGTCCGGCTCAAGGGCGGGGACCCCTTCGTGTTCGGCCGCGGCGGCGAGGAGATCGAGATCCTCGAGGAGGCCGGGATCCCCTGG
>JAJZYI010000161.1 GCA_021798135.1 Actinomycetes bacterium
CACCGCCGCACCGCCCCGGTGCCCCGGCCTGCGGCACCGGCGGCAGCGCCCTGCCGGTGGGTGCCGCACCACCCCGCGACGCCGCCGGGGCAGGGCCCCGACGGCGCGCGGCGCGACTGGGTCACCGCCGGCGGCGGTTGCGGCTGCGGGCCCCGCGACGGTCGTCGCCGGCGCTGCGGTCACCACCGCCGGGGCCGGCGCCGGGACTGGCGCCAGGACCGAGGTCACCGAGCTCGTCGGCCAGCTCCGCCTCGAAGGCCGCCTCGAAGGAGGCGACGGGCGCGCCGCCGGCGCCCGCGCCACCGCCACCGCCACCGCCACCGGCCGGGGCGGGCGGCTCGCCGGCCAGCGACAGCGACACCTTGCCCTGAGGGTCGATGTCGTCGACCTTCACCTCGACGCTCTGGCCGAGCGACAGCACGTCCTCGACCTTCTCCACGCGGCGGCCGCCGCCGACCTTGGAGATGTGGAGGAGGCCGTCGCGCCCGGGCAGGATGTTGACGAAGGCCCCGAACTTGGTGATGTTCACGACCTTGCCCTCGTAGGTGGCGCCGACCTCGGCCTCCGGCGGCTCCACGATCATGAAGATCCGGCGCCGGGCCTCCTCGACGGCCCCGCCGTCCTTGGAGCCGATGGTCACCACGCCGAACATGCCGTCGTCGTCGACCGTGATGTCGGCACCGGTCTCCGCCTGCAGGGCGTTGATGACCTTGCCCTTCGGGCCGATGACCTCGCCGATGCGGTCGACGGGGATCTGGAACGACACGATCTTCGGCGCGTTGGCGTTGACGTCGTGGCGCGGCTCGGCGATCGCCTGCTCCATGACCGCCAGGATCTGCATCCGGGCCTCGCGGGCCTGCTGCAGGGCCTGGGCCAGCACGTCGGCGGGGAGCCCGTCGATCTTGGTGTCGAGCTGCAGGGCCGTGACGGCGTCGGCGGTGCCGGCGACCTTGAAGTCCATGTCACCGAAGGCGTCCTCGGCGCCGAGGATGTCGGTCAGGGTCACGTAGCGGCCCTCGTCCGCCACCAGGCCCATGGCGATGCCGGCGACCGGCGCCTTGATCGGCACACCCGCGTCCATGAGCGACAGCGTGGACCCGCAGACCGACGCCATCGACGTGGAGCCGTTGGACGACAGGACCTCCGACACCAGCCGCAGGGTGTACGGGAACTCGGACTGCGCCGGGATGACGGGCAGCAGCGCCCGCTCCGCCAGCAGGCCGTGGCCGATCTCGCGGCGCTTGGGCCCGCGCATGAAGCCGGTCTCCCCCGTCGAGTACGGCGGGAAGTTGTAGTGGTGCATGTACCGCTTGGAGTCGTCGATGCCGATGGTGTCGAGCAGCTGGTTCATGCGCGGCATGCCGAGCGTGGTGATGTTGAGCACCTGGGTCTCGCCGCGCTGGAAGAGGCCCGAGCCGTGGGCGGTGGGGATCAGCCCGACCTCGGCGGACAGCGGCCGGATGTCGCTCGTGCCGCGCCCGTCGATGCGCACGCCCTCCTCCACGATGCGCCGGCGCACGACCTTCTTGGTGAGCGCCTTGACCGCAGCGGTGATCTCGCGCTCGCGCTCGGGCAGCTCCGGCGCCAGCTGGGCGACGATGGCCTCCGTGGCCTCGGCCAGGGCGGCGTTGCGCTCGGCCTTGGCGGTGATGGCGTTGGCCTTCACGATGGCGTCGGTGCCGACGGCCTCGACCCGCTCGTACACCTCGGGGGCATAGTCGCTGAACAGGTCGAAGGTGATGGGCTCCTTGGCACCGGCCTCGGCCACCAGCCGCCGCTGCAGGTCGATCGACTCGCGGATCCAGGTCTTGGCCGCCTCCAGGCCCTGGGCCAGGACGTCCTCGGTCACCTTGGGCGCACCGGCCTCGTAGAAGCTCCACGAGTCCTCGGTGCCGCCCGCCTCGACCATCATGATGGCGATCTCGGCGTCGGGGGCGTCGGAGAGCGCCCGGCCGGCCACGACCAGCTCGAAGCAGGACTCGTCGCCCTCCTGGTAGGTGGCGTGCGGGATCCAGGTCCCCTCGGTCGACCAGGCGATGCGCACCGCGCCGATCGGGCCGTCGAAGGGGATGCCCGACACCATGAGCGCGGCCGAGGCGGCGTTGATGGCGAGGACGTCGTGAGGGTTCTCCAGGTCGGCCCCGAAGATGGTGCCGACCACGTGGACCTCGTTGCGGAACCCCTTGGGGAACGACGGGCGCAGCGGGCGGTCGATGAGGCGGCACGTCAGGATGGCCTGGTCGGTGGCGCGCCCCTCGCGGCGGAAGAAGGAGCCGGGGATCTTGCCGGCCGCGTACATCCGCTCCTCGATGTCCACGGTGAGCGGGAAGAAGTCGGTGCCCTCACGCACCCGCCGGGCGGCGGTGGCGGTGACGAGCACCATGGTGTTGCCGATGCGGCCGACGACGGCGCCGTCGGCCTGGCCGGCCAGCTTGCCGGTCTCGAAGGTCAGGGTCTTGTCGGTCCCGCTGATGGGTGCCGACATGGTGATGGCTTCCGCCATGGGTCTCCTCGTGTGCTGGGGACACCCAGCCACGCCAGTTCCCAGTCGTCGGCCACCCCGCTCGTGCACGACCTCGCCGGATCGCCGGGGCGGTCGCGATGCAGGTGACCGGCGACTGGCAGCTGGCGGCCGGCCGGTGCCCGTCCGTCTGTCCGGGCGCCAGGGCCCGGTGCCCGGGAAGCACCTCGCTCCCCGAGGTGGTCCCCCGGCTCGGCGAGGCCGACCGGGGAGACCGGTTCGGCTACCGGCGGATGCCGAGCCTGCCGATGATGGTCCGGTAGCGCTCGACGTCGTTGTCCCGCACGTAGCTCAGCAGGCGGCGGCGACGGCCGATGAGCTTCATCAGCCCGCGGCGGGTGTGGTGGTCACCTTTGTGGGCCTTCAGGTGCTCGGTGAGGTGGCTGATGCGCTCGGTGAGGAGCGCGATCTGCACCTCGGGCGACCCGGTGTCCGTCGGGTGCAGTCGATGCTCGGCGATCGTCGCGGTCTTGTCGGGCATGTGCGGGAAGCAGCCTCGGGTGCGCTGGGAGGCGGCGGGCCTGGGGCCGCGCGCCCCGTCCGGAACACCGGGACGACGTCCCGGCCGACGACCAGCATAGCAGGGCGCCGGGGTGCGCCGCTGCGCCGCCGGTCGAGCGGCGGCGCAGCGGCGCCGGCCCGCCCCGTCCTCCCCGCCATGCCGGCGGCGAGCTTCCCCACGCCGTCCGGTCCCGGCCGGTCCCGGCCGGTCCCGTCGCGGCAGGACCGGCCGGCTCAGGCTCCGGCGCCGAGCAGGTCCGACACCGCCCGGACGTCCGAGCGCATCTGGGCGACCAGCTCGTCGACGGTGTCGAACCGGCGCTCGGCCCGCAGCCGCGCCACGAAGGACACGCTCGCGCGCTCGCCGTACAGGTCGCCATCGAAGCCGAGCAGGTGGGCTTCCAGCAGCAGCGGGCCGTCGCCCTCGTAGAAGGTGGGGCGCCGTCCCAGCGACAGCGCGGCGCGGTGGCGCGACCCGTCGGGCCGGCCGTACCAGCCGGCGTAGATCCCGGCCTCGGGCAGGGCCGTGCCCGGCGACAGCGCGACGTTCGCCGTCGGCATGCCCAGCTCCGGCCCGCCACGGCCGTCGCCGCGCACCACGGTGCCGCGCACCTCGTGCGGGCGGCCGAGCATCGCCGCGGCGCCGGCGACGTCGCCCGCCGCCAGGAGCCCCCGGACCCGGGTCGACGACATCGGCGCCCCCGACTCGTCGGCAGCCAGGCGCCAGCCCACCACCTCGAAGTCGTGCACGCGTCCGAGGTCGCGGAGCATGGCCACGTCGCCCTTGCGCTCGTGACCGAAGTGGAACCCCTCGCCCACCACCACCAGCCGCGTGCGCAGCGCTCCCACCAGGACCTCGGTGACGAACTGCTCGGCCGTCTCGTCGGCCCGGGCGCGGTCGAAGGGGACGACCAGCGTGCGGTCGACGCCGGTGGAGGCGAGCAGCTCGAGCTTCTGCTCAAGGTCGGTCAGCAGGGCCGGGGCCGAGCCGGGCCGCACGACGGTGGCGGGATGCCGGTCGAAGGTGACCACGACGCTCGTGAGCCCGCCGGCGGCCGCCCGCCGACGCAGCTCGGCGATGAGCGCCTGGTGACCCAGGTGGAGGCCGTCGTACGCACCGATGGTGACCGCCGAGCCGCCGGGGGGCGGAACGCAGCGCTCCAGCCCGGCGACGACCTCCATCGCGCCGAGACTACTCGCCCGCCGGCACGCCACCGCCAGCCGGCACGCCGCCACCGGCCGGCCCGCTCGACGGCTCGAGCACGCAGGCTGCGACCAGGCGGTCGTCACCGCGCGCCTCGTAGACCGCCAGGAGCCGGCCGGCCTCGTCGACGAGCGCCCACGGTCCGGGACCCGAGGCCCCGACCCGACCGCGGTCGAGCGCCAGGCCGTGACCCACCCGCTCGGCGGTGTCGCTCCCCACGTCGAGCCGCTCCAGGTCCCGCACCGCGTCCGCTGGAGCCAGCAGGTGCTCGGGGGTGAGCGCGGCGAGGGGCCTCGCCTCGTCGACGCCGAAGGAGCCCACCCGGGTCCGGCGGAGGCGGCGGAGGTGGGCGCCGCCGCCGAGGATGGCGCCGAGATCGGCGGCCAGGACACGGATGTAGGTGCCGGCCGAGCACTCGACCTCGATCCGCAGCACGCCTGGCTCGCCCGGCAGCGGCGCCACCTCGAACCGGTCGACGGTCACCGGCCGGGGGGCTCGCTCGACGTCGCGGCCCTCGCGCGCCAGCTCGTGCAGCCGCCGCCCGCCGACCTTGACCGCCGACACCATCGGCGGGACCTGCTGGATCGCCCCGGTGAGCTGCTGCGCCGCCGACCGGACGTCCTCGGTCCGGACGCGGCTCATGTCCCAGCGGCCGGTCACCTCCCCCGACGCGTCGAGGGTGGAGGTGGCCACGCCCAGCACGACCTCCCCCACGTAGGCCTTGCCGCTCCCGCTCAGGAAGCGCAGGACCCTCGTGAACCGGCCGACCCCGACCAGCAGGACGCCGGTGGCGTCGGGGTCGAGGGTGCCGGCGTGCCCGACGCGGCGCTCGCCGAAGATGCGCCGGCACCGTGCCACCACGTCGTGCGACGTCATGCCCGGCTCCTTGTCGACGACGGCCATGCCGACCGGGCCGGTCCCGGCGGAGCGCCGGACGCTCACGAGCCGCCCCCCGGGGACGCGCCGGCGTCCGGGCCGCCACCCACTCCACCGGCCTCCGGGCCGCCGACCCGGTCGTCGTGGTGCAGGCGCCTGAGGATCTCCTCGATCCGGTCGCCCCCGCTGACCGCGGGGTCGGCGGCGAACTCGAGGTGGGGGGTGCGCTTCAGGCGGACCTGGCGCCCGACCACCTGCTGCAGGTGCTTGCGCTGGACGGCCAGCGCTGCGGCGGCCTCCTCGGGGAGCGAGGCCAGGAACACCGTCGCGTGGCGGAGGTCCGCCGTGGTGTCGACGGCCGTGACGGTGAGGAGGCGCAGTCGGTCGTCGGCGTCGGCCAGGCGCTCGACCTCCTCGGCCACGACCTCGCGCAGCACCTGGTTGACCCGGGCGACGCGGGGATAGGGCGTGGGGTTCTGCTGGTCGCGCCGACGTGACGGCACGCTGCCTCCTCGGACTGGGCCTGCTCCGGCCGTGCCGGCCCCGGCCGCAACGTTCGGGCCGCTGCGACTGTGCTGCTCCCGGCCGCAACGTTCGGGCCGCTGCGACTGTGCTGCTCCCGGCCGCAACGTTCGGGCCGCTGCGGCCGTGCTGCTCGGGCCGATCGGCCCGGACCGGCGCCCGGCGGGCCGAGGCGGGGCTTCGCGCCGGCGGCCCGCGGCGCCGGCTGTCAGGTGCGGGGGATCTCCCGCTCCTCGTAGGTCTCGATGACGTCGCCGTCCTTCAGGTCCTGGAAGTCCGACAGGCCGATGCCGCACTCGAAGCCGGACTGCACCTCGCGGGCGTCCTCCTTGAACCGCTTGAGGGACGTGATCGAACCCTTCCAGATCACGACGCCCTCGCGAAGGAACCGGACCTTCGACCCCCGCGTGATCGTCCCGTGGCGCACGTAGCACCCGGCGACGGCACCCACCCTCGGCACGCGGAAGACCTGGCGGACCTCCGCCTCGCCCGTGACGACCTCTTCGGTCTCGGGGGTGAGCATGCCCACCATGGCCGCCTCGAGGTCCTCGAGGAGCTTGTAGATCACCTCGTAGGTGCGGACCTCCACGTCCTTCTCCTCGGCCAGCTCGCGCGCACGGCGGTCGGGGCGGACGTTGAAGCCGATGATGGTGGCGTTCGACGCCGTGGCCAGCTGGACGTCGTTCTCGGTGATGCCGCCGACGCCGCGGTGGACGAAGCTCAGCTTCACCTCGTCGCGCTCCAGCTTGCGGAGGCTGTCGGTGATCGCCTCGAGCGTTCCCTGGACGTCGGCCTTCAGGATGAGGTTGAGGCTGGCGGCCTCGCCGCGCTGGATCTGCTCGAAGAGGTCCTCGAGCTTGGCACCCGGCACCGTCGGCGCGGGGGCGTGGCCGGCGACCCGGTAGCGGTGGGCGCGGGCCTCGGCGATGGTGCGGGCCGTCGCCTGGTCGCCGGTGACCCGGAGCTCGTCGCCGGCACTGGGCGGCTCGGAGAACCCGAGGACCTGCACGGGCGTCGACGGCGGCGCCTCCTTCACCTGTTCGCCGTGATCGTCGACCAGGGCCTTGACCCGGCCCCAGGCGGCGCCCGCGACGATGGCGTCGCCGACGCGCAGCGTGCCGCGCTCCACGATGACGGTCGCCACCGGCCCGCGACCGGTCTCGAGGTTGGCCTCCAGGACGACGCCGCGGGCGCGGCCCTCGGGGCTCGCCTGCAGCTCCTCGATCTCCGCCACCAGCACGATCTGCTCCAGGAGCGCGTCGATCCCCAGGTTCTGCAGGGCCGAGACCTCGACCGAGATGGTGTCACCGCCCCACGCCTCGGGCACCAGCCCGCGCTCGGACAGCTGCTGGAGGACCCGGTTCGGGTCCGCGTCGGCGCGGTCGATCTTGTTGACCGCCACGATGATGGGGACGTCGGCCGCCTTGGCGTGGTCGATCGCCTCGACCGTCTGGGGCATGACCCCGTCGTCGGCGGCGACGACCAGCACCACGATGTCGGTCACCTGGGCGCCGCGGGCACGCATGGCCGTGAAGGCCTCGTGGCCGGGGGTGTCGATGAAGGTGATCAGGTGCCCGTCGTGCTCGGTCTGGTAGGCCCCGATGTGCTGGGTGATCCCGCCGGCCTCGCCCTCGACGACGTGCGCCGAGCGGATCCGGTCGAGCAGCAGGGTCTTGCCGTGGTCGACGTGGCCCATGACGGTGACGACGGGCGGGCGCGGCCGCAGGTCCTCCTCCGCCTCCTCCTCCTCGTCCTCGAAGTACCTGGCCTGGAGCTCGGCCTCCTGCTCCTCTCCGGGGTCGACCAGTCGGACCTGGGCGCCCAGCTCGGCCGCGAAGAGCTCGATCATGTCGTCGGTGAGCGACTGCGTCGCCGTCACCACCTCGCCCTGCAGGAACAGGTAGCGGATGACGTCACCGGCGGACCGGTTGAGCTTGGGACCGAGCTCGCGAGGCGTGCAGCCGCGCTCCACGATCACCTCGTGCTCGGGCACGGGCGCGCTCGACGGCGTGTACGTCGTGAGCTGCGTCGGCTCGAGCTCCTCGAGGTTCCGGCGCCGGCGCCGGGGGCGGCGCTGCGGCGGGCGCCCGCGACCACCCGGACCGCCGCGCAGGGGCGGGGGCGGGCCGCCGCCAGG
>JAJZYI010000162.1 GCA_021798135.1 Actinomycetes bacterium
CAGTCGCCCGCAGCCGCGCCGCCCTCGACCTGGGTGCCTCGGTCGGCGCCCTGGGCGTGGTGCCCCCCGAGCGGGCGGCCGCGGCGCGGCGGGCGGCCCGCCGCCTCGCCCAGCGGGCGGAGGCGCTCCGTCCGGACACCACGGTGGCCGTCGCCACCGCGGCGCTGCGCGACGCGGCGAACGGCGCCGCCGTGGCCGAAGGGCTCGCCGAGGTGATCGGCGTGCCCGTCCGGCTCGTCGACGGGCGCGAGGAGGCGAGGCTGTGCTTCGTCGGCCAGGTGGCGGCCGTGTGGACGCCACCTGGACCTGCGATCGGCGTGGACCTGGGAGGCGGCAGCACGGAGATGGCCGTCGGGCTCGGCCACCGCCTGCTCGCGGCGCACAGCGTCCCCGTCGGGGCCACCCGGCTCCGGGGCGAGCTCGGCGAGGTCGACGTCCTGGCGGAGGCCGGGCGCCGGGCGGTGGCCGAGCGGGTGCGCCGTGCCGTCGGCGGGTGGCCCGAGGTCGTCGACGGCCTGGGTGCCGACCGGTCCCGGCTCGTCGCCAGCGGCGGGACCGTGCGTGCCCTCGCCCGGCTGGCCACCGCCCGGGCACACCCCGGCGGCGCAGCACGGGCCTCGGTCAACCAGGTCGAGCTGGCCGCCGGCCAGCTCGACGAGCTCGCCGACCTGCTGGCCGGGCTCGACCTGGACCGGCGCCTGGCGCTGCCCGGCATGCCGAGCCGACGCGCCCGGTCCATCGCCTACGGCGCCGCGGCGCTGCACGCTCTCGTCCAGGAGCTCGGCGCCGGCCGGGTGGTGGTGAGCGAATGGGGGCTGCGCGAGGGGGCGATCCTCGACGCCGTGCGCCCGGCGGTCAGCGTGGACGGCGCCGCCGGCGACGCCTCGGCCTGACCGGGGCGACCCGGGGCGCTCGGGGTCCCGCCAGACGGGCCGCTGGCCGCCCGCCGGTTCGCAGATGCACGATGCCGACCGGTCGGAGCCGCCGTCGGCCGGGAGCCCGCCGGCGGCTGCCGGCGGGCTCCCTCGGCGGTGCCGCTACTTCTTGCCCAGGATGCGGTTCATCTTGGTGCCGCACGCCGGGCACGCGCCCTGAGCGGCGCGGCGGCCGTTGGCCAGCTCGACCTCCTGCCCGTCGAACTGCTTCTTCTCACGGCACTTCACGCAGTAGCCCTCGTACGACGCCACGTCGCTCCTCCTCCTACGGGTCCCGCCCACGTCGGGACCGCTAGACGGTAGCGCCGGCTCCGGGCGGGGGGGCGGATGGTGCGCCGGCACCCGGCGGGACCGGCGCCTGGTGCAGGCCCTGCTCGGCGAACAGCCGGCGGACGTCGTCGGGCCGGAGCGGCGGGCTGAAGAAGAAGCCCTGGGCCGCGCTGCAGCCGCGCTGCGCGAGGATCCGGTGCTGGTGCAGGGTCTCCACGCCCTCGGCGACGACGTCGACGCCGAGCTCCCGTGCCATCGACACGATGCCCGAGACGAGCGCCGCGGACTCGTCGAACGGCCCGAGGACCTGCACGAACGACTGGTGGATCTTGAGGGTCGACACCGGGAAGGCCGCCAGGCGGCCGAGCGCCGACTGGCCCGAGCCGAAGTCGTCGACGGAGAACCGGACGCCGAGGCGCCGGAGCCGCTCGACGCCGTGCTCGACGGCGCCGGCCAGGTCGAGCACGACGCGCTCGGTCACCTCGAGCTCCAGCCGCTCCGGCGGGAAGCCGGTGTCGACCAGGGCCCTGGCGACGGCACCCACGAAGGCGTCGCCGGCCAGGTCCCTGGTCGACACGTTGACCGACAGCCGCAGGCCGGGCAGCCCCCAGGCGCCGACCTGGCGGCAGGCCTCGGCGACCACCCAGCTGTCGACGGCCACGATCAGCTCGGTGTCCTCGGCCAGGGGCACGAACGCACCGGGCTCGAGCACGCCGCGCTCCGGGTGGTCCCAGCGGGCGAGCGCCTCCACCCCGATCACGTCGCCCGTGGCGAGGTCGACGTAGGGCTGGTACACGAGGAAGAGCTCCCCGCGGTCGGCGGCGTGGGCCAGGTCGGCCACGAGCCGCTCGTCGGGCTGAGGACCGGCCCCGTCGCCGGGGTGGAACACCTGGAAGGTGTCCCGCCCGAGGCTCTTGGAGCGGTACATCGCCGCGTCGGACGCGGTCAGGAGCTGGTCGTAGCTGTCGCCGTGCTCCGGTGCCACGGCCACGCCGATGGACGCGGAGGCGTACAGCTCCCGCCCGGCGATCCGGTACGGGGCCCGCAGCGCCTCGATGGCGCGGTGGGCCAGCTGCTGGACGACCTCGGCGTCGCCGAGGTTCGGCAGGAGCACGGCGAACTCGTCGCCACCCAGGCGCGCCACGGTGTCCTGGCTCCGGACCGTCTGGCAGAGCCGCCGGGCCACCTCCACGATCAGCTCGTCGCCGGCCGCGTGCCCCAGCGTGTCGTTGACGTGCTTGAAGCGGTCGAGGTCGACGAAGAACATGCACAGCGGCTCGCCGGTGCGGCGGGCCCGGAGCAGCTCCTGGTTGACGCGGTCCTCGAGCAGGCGGCGGTTCGGGAGGCCGGTGAGGTCGTCATGCCACGCCATGTGGCTCACCTGCTCGAGCAGGCGCGTGTTGATGATGGCGGTGACGGCCTGCCCGGCGAGGCCGCCGAGGCGCTCCTGCAGGTCGCCGTCGTCGGCACGGTCGGCGGGGGCGCCGGCGCCGATCTCGGCGGTCACGAGGCCCAGCAGCTCGCCCCCCGAGACGAGCGGGGCGATGGCCGCCGAGCGTGCGCCCGTGCCGTCGAACAGGGCGGCGAACTGGGGGTCGGTGTCGGTGCGCCGGACCACCACGACGCCGGGGCCGTGCACCAGCCGGACGGCGGCCTGGCGCTCGAGCGGCACCGGCGCGTCGAGCAGCGGCGTCATCGGCGGGCCGACCGGCGAGGCGGGAGCCGCCCAGTGGGCCCGCCGGCGCAGGCAGCCGTCGGCGGCGTCCCACAGCCACACGGCCGAGCGCTGCGCCCCGGTGGCGGCGGGCACGGCGGCGGCGAGCGTCCTGGCGACGTCGTCGGACGTGGTGGCACGGGCGAGGGCGCGCGAGAAGTCGAGCAGGGCCCGGGCGGTGGCGTCGGACCGGCGGACCTCGTCGAGCGACGCGACGACGTCGAGGGCCGCGGCGGCGTAGTCCGCGTAGAGCGCCAGCGTCCGCCGCTCTTCGGCGAAGAACCTGACGCCGTCGGGGAACACCGCGGCCAGCCGGCCGTAGGCCCGGCGCCGGGACGTGATGTCGACGATCAGGCGGGAGCCGTCGCGGTCGTCGGGGTCGTCGCCCAGCAGCTCGCCCGCCAGGGCGGCGGCCTCGGCGTCGTTGAACCCGTGGTGGTGCAGCCGTGGCGGCTCTCCCGGCGACGTCCGCACGACGAGCAGGTAGCGCGGGGCGTCGACGGCGTGGGCGGCGCGCTCGGTGATGCGCGACAGGACCGTGTCGATGTCGTCGGCCGCCAGGAGGTCGGCGGCCGACGAGTAGACGGCCTGGAGCTGCCCGGTCAGCTGCGCGACCTGGCGGCGCAGGTCCTCGGCCCGGGCCCGGTCGTCGGGCTGGGCAGGGGGGCGGTCGTGCGGTTCGGCGCGGGCCCGGTCGTCGGGCTGGGCAGGGGGGCGGTCGTGCGGTTCGGCCCGGGCCGGGCTCCCGGCGGCGTCGTGGTGCCACGCGCCTGCGGCCACGCCGGTCCGCTCGTGGGTGGGCGCCGACCGCCGGTGCTGCCCCCACGACACGCTGTACAGGCAGCAGTGGCCGCCGTCGGCCTGGCACTCGGGCTCCACCACCTCGGCGGGTTCCAGGCCGAAGAGCACCGGCACCTGCGACAGCAGGCCCGCCGTGACGTCGCACAGGCAGCGCTCCCGTCGGAAGCCGGCTCGCGTGGTGGCGCGCACGACGGCGTGGGAGTCGCCCAGCTCGAGCGTCTCGACGGCGGTGACGGTGGAGAACTTGGCCAGCGCCGCTGCCACGTTCCGCAGCAGCTCGCCCGGGGAGCCGAGCGAGCGCAGCAGGCTCGCCACGTTGGTGCCGTCGTGCTGGCGGAGCATCTCCTCGCCGACCCTCCGGCCCACGGCCGGGTCGCCGACGACGGCTGCCGCCGCGTGGAACAGCCGCACCGCCTCGTCGTGGGTGCTCCAGCCGGCGGCGTCCTCGACGGCTGCCGTGCCCCGGCGCTCGCCGGCGGCGGCCAGCATGCGGGCGATCCCGTCCTCGCCGGCGCACTGCCGGACGTAGCGGACGAGGACGCTCGTGACGGCGCCGGACACGTCCTGGCGCGCGCCACCGCTCCCGGGCGCAGGGGCCGCGGTGCTCGTCATCGTCGGTGCAACCCTCGGGCCAGCGACGTCGTGGCCGCGATCCTACCGACATGCGGGAGCGCTTGTTGTGGACGCGTTGGCCGTGGGCCGCGCCACGCCGGGGCCCGGTGGGGCCGGCCCGTCGTGCCCGCCCGTGTCGGTTGCCCGTCGCGGTGCCCGCCCGGGTCGGTTGCCCGTCGCGGTGCCCGCCCGGCGGTGCGCCGGCCTTGGTGGGTGGGCCGCCCGGCCGTCGGGCCGGCGCTGGGCCCGGCGACGGCGGGTTGGTCGGTGGGGCCCCCGATGCCCGGTACACTCGGGAACTCTTATGCGAGCTACCGCCGAACCGGTCGACGGCAACCGGGTGCGCTTGTCGATCGAGGTCGACGCCGCCGAGGTCGATGCCGCCATGGCAGACACGATCCGCCGGCTGGGCCGACAGGTCCGGGTGCCGGGGTTCCGACCTGGCAAGGTTCCGCGCCAGGTGTTGGAGGCCCGCCTCGGCGGGGTCGCCGCGCTGCGCCAGCAGGCGGTCAGCGACCTGCTCCCGGACCTGTACGCCCAAGCCGTGGCCGACACCGAGGTCGATCCCATCGCGCCGCCCGAGCTGGACGTGCACGGCGCCGACGGTTCGGGGCCCCTCACCGTCGACGCGGTCGTCGAGGTCCGGCCGACGGTGTCGGTGGCGGGCTACCAGGGCCTGCAGGTCACGCTCCCGGCGCTCGCCGTCTCCGACGAGGAGGTCGAGCGCCAGGTCGACCGCCTGCGCGACCAGCACGGCGAGCTGGTCGCCGCCGAGCGGCCGGCGCGCGACGGCGACCACGTCACCATCGACCTGCACGGCAGCCGCCCCGGTGCCGACGACCTGGACGTCGAGGACTTCGTCTACGAGCTGGGGAGCGGCTCCGCGCTTCCCGGCCTGGACGACCAGCTCCGCGGGGCGAAGCCGGGCGACATCCTGACCTTCACCGTTCCGGCGGCCGGTCGCAGTGCGGAGGAGACCGGCGCGGGCGGGGAGCCCGGCGAGGGCGGGGAGACCGGCGAGGGCGCCGGGCAGGCCGACGAGCTCGCCGCCAGGGTCCTGGTGAAGGAGGTCCAGCAGAAGGTCCTTCCCGACGCCACGGACGACTGGGCGTCGGAGGCCTCGGAGTTCGACACGGTCGAGGAGCTGCGGGCCGACCTCCGGTCGCGCCTGGCCCGGTTCAAGCGCACCCAGGCGCGGCTGCTGCTGCGCGAGCGGGTCGCCGACGCGCTGGTGGAGCTGGTCGCCGACGACCCGCCGCAGACCCTGGTCGACGCCGAGGTCAACGAGCGGCTGCACGACCTGTCGCACCGGCTGGAGCAGCGGCACCTGACCCTGGCCCAGTTCCTTGCGGCGTCGGGCCAGGACGAGGACAGCCTGCTCGCCGAGCTGCGGGCGGAGGCAGCGCGCGCGGTCCGCCTGGACCTGGCGCTGCGGGCGGTGGCCGACGCCGAGGGCCTGCAGGTCTCCGAGGACGAGCTCGACGACGTGGTCGCCGACATGGCCCGCCAGGTCGGCTCCCGTCCGACCGACGTCCGGCAGCGCTTGGAGCGCGCGGGGCGGCTTCCCGCGGTACGCTCGGAACAGCGGAAGGCCAAGGCGCTGGCGTGGCTCGAGGAGCACGTGGATCTGGTGGACGAGGACGGGGCGCCGGTCTCCCGCGACGACCTGGACGTCGACGACCAGGCCGCGGCAGGTGGCTCGCCTGCCGCCGCGCTCGAGCCGGACGCCGACACGGCCGATGCCGACGGGGGCGCCGATGCCGAGCTCGTCGGCGAGCAACCACAACAGGATCAGAGCGTGGAGGTCGACTCGTGAGTGCAGACGCCTACGGCTACCTGGTCCCCACCGTTATCGAGCAGACGGCACGGGGGGAGCGGGGCTACGACCTCTACTCCCGGCTGCTCAAGGAGCGCATCATCATCCTGGGCACGCCGATCGACGACGCGGTGGCCAACCTGATCTGCGCCCAGCTGCTGTTCCTGGAGTACGAGGACATCGAAAAGGACATCCACCTCTACATCAACTCGCCGGGCGGCGACATCACGGCGCTGTTCGCCATCTACGACACGATGAAGTTCATCAAGCCCGACGTGTCCACGTTCTGCTTCGGGCAGGCCGCCTCGGCGGCGGCCGTCCTGCTGGGCGGGGGTGCACGGGGCAAGCGCTTCGCCTTGCCGCACGCCCGCATCCTGCTGCACCAGCCGTTCGGGGGCGTGGGCGGGCAGGCGAGCGACATCGAGATCCAGGCGAAGGAGATCCTGCGGATGCGCGACCTCCTGAACGACATGCTGGCGCGTGACACCGGCCAGCCCGTCGAGCGCATCGCCGCCGACACCGACCGGGACTTCGTCATGACCGCCGACGAGGCCATGGCGTACGGCCTGGTCGACGAGATCCTGTCGTCACGCGAGGCCGAGGCCGGGGCCGAGGCCGTCGGCGTCGCCTAGGCTTGCCGTCCGAGGAAGGGAGCAGCGCCAGTGGCCAAGTTCGGGGACGGCGGGGATCTGGTCAAGTGCAGCTTCTGCGGCAAGTCGCAGAAGCAGGTGAAGAAGCTGATCGCCGGGCCCGGGGTCTACATCTGCGATGAGTGCATCGACCTGTGCAACGACATCATCGCCGAGGAGCTGGCCGAGTCGAGCGAGCTGTCGTTCGAGGACCTGCCCAAGCCGCGGGAGATCTTCGAGTTCCTGAACGACTACGTGATCGGGCAGGAGCACGCGAAGAAGATCCTGTCCGTCGCCGTCTACAACCACTACAAGCGGGTCCAGTCGGGCGTGACCCAGTCCGACGAGGTGGAGCTGGCGAAGGCCAACATCCTGCTCCTCGGCCCCACCGGCTGCGGCAAGACCCTGCTGGCGCAGACGCTCGCCCGCATGCTCAACGTCCCGTTCGCCATCGCCGACGCCACGGCGCTCACCGAGGCCGGCTACGTGGGCGAGGACGTCGAGAACATCCTGCTCAAGCTCATCCAGGCCGCCGACTACGACGTCAAGCGGGCCGAGACCGGCATCATCTACATCGACGAGATCGACAAGATCGCCCGCAAGAGCGAGAACCCCTCGATCACCCGGGACGTGTCGGGCGAGGGCGTGCAGCAGGCCCTGCTCAAGATCCTGGAGGGGACGACGGCGTCGGTGCCGCCCCAGGGTGGCCGCAAGCACCCCCACCAGGAGTTCATCCAGATCGACACGACGAACATCCTGTTCATCTGCGGCGGTGCCTTCGCCGGCCTCGACAAGATCATCGAGAGCCGGATCGGGCGCAAGGGGATCGGCTTCCGCGCCGAGGTCCGCCAGGCGGCCGTGCGCGACGACGACGTGCTGCGCCACGTCCTCCCCGAGGACCTCATGAAGTTCGGGCTGATCCCCGAGTTCATCGGTCGGCTCCCCGTCGTCGGAGCG
>JAJZYI010000163.1 GCA_021798135.1 Actinomycetes bacterium
GCCTCGGCCGTCACGGCCTCGGCCGTCACCACCGGGCGCGCTCACGGCGCCACCCGGGCCGCGACGACGCCGCCCGCCACGTCGAGGACGCGGTCGGGCACGACCAGCTCGGGCGGGTCCACCGCCGTCGTGAGCAGGACCTGGCCCGAGGGGAGCTCCGCGACCAGCGCCGCCGCCCGCGCCGGGTCGAGCTCGGAGAACACGTCGTCGAGCAGCAACACCGGGGCGGGGCCGCCGTCGGCCACCGCCAGGTGGTAGGCGCCGAGCCGCAGGGCGAGCGCCAGGGAGCGCTGCTCGCCCTGCGAGGCGTGCGTCCGGGCGGGCCGGTCGTCCAGCCACAGCTCCACGTCGTCCCGGTGCGGGCCCACCGAGGTCGCCCGCCGGCGGACGTCCTCCGCACGGGCCGCGGCGAGGGCTTCGGCCAGGTCGCCCTCCCACGACCGCCGGTAGGCCATGCGCGCCCGGGGCCCGCCGCCGGCGATGCGGTGGTGGGCGGCGGCGACCGGCGGCGCCAGGTCCGCCACCAGCGCCTCGCGCGCCCCGACCAGGTCGGTGCCCACGCCGGCGAGCCGGGAGTCCCAGACGTCGAGCGAGGCCGCCGTCGACGCGTCGAGGCGGCCGCCCGCCTGCTGGAGCAGCGCGGCCCGTTGGCGCAGGGTCCGGTCCAGCTCGCGTTCGAGCGCCTCGAAGCGCGGGTGGCGGCCCACCAGCACGTCGTCGAGCATGGCCCGGCGGCCGGCGGGAGCGCCGTGGACCAGGGCCAGGTCGTCCGGGGCGAACAGGACGACCCGCAGCACCTCGGCCATGTCGCCGCGCCGGGCCAGGGACTGCTGGTTCACCCGTACCCGGGCGGCTCCGGCCGGAGGGATCTCCGCCCGGACGGTGACCGTGCGCGTGCCGACGCCGCCGCCAGGGCTCGGGCCGGTCCCGACGGCGATCTCGGCTCGCACCAGGGCACGGTCGGCGCCCGACCGGACCAGCGCGGCGCGCGCCGCGGTCCGCCACGACCGGCCGGTCGCCAGCCAGTACAGCGCTTCGAGGACCGAGCTCTTGCCGGCGCCGTTCGGCCCGCGCAGCACCGTCAGGCCCTGCGGGTGCGGGGCCACCGTCCCGGTGGCGAAGCACCGGAAGTCGGTCAGGTCGAGCTCGACGACGGCCACGGCAGGGACAACGGCCGCTGCGGCGGCGGGGCGACGGCCGCAGCGCGGACGCGGACCCGGCCCGGCACCGGGCCGCTCACGACACGCGCACGGGCATCAGCAGGTACCGGTAGTCGTCGCGCTCGGGCGACCGCACCGTCGCCGGCTTGGTGGCGTCGACCACCTCGAGCAGGACGTCGTCGCCGACGGCGGCCTCGACGCCGTCGATCAGGTACGACGGGTTGAAGGCGATGGTGACCTCCTCGCCGGTGACCGCCGCGTCCAGGCTCTCGCTGGCCTGGCCGACCTCCTGCGAGACCACCGACAGGTCGACGCCGTCGGGGTGCATGGTGAGCCGCACCGGCGTGGTGTTGTCGCGCACGAGCAGCCGGACACGCCGGAGCGCGTCGATCAGCGCCACCTTGGCGATCCGCACCGAGTTCGGGTAGGCCGGCGGGACGAGCTGCCGGTAGTCGGGGAACCGCCCCTCCAGCAGGCGGGTCGTGAGCCGCACCCCGCCCACCCAGAAGGTGGCGTCGAGCTCGCCGACCGACAGGCCGATCCTCGGCGCGCCGTCGTCGCCCCCGTCCCCGTCGCCGGTCGGCCCGGACGTGGCCGGCTCGGCACCCGGCTCGGCCGCCGCGTCCGCCTCGCCGGCGCCCCGGGTGCTCCGGCCGGCGTCCTTGGCGCTCGCCGACAGCAGCCGCTGCAGCTCGGTGAGCGCCCTGGCGGGCACCAGGATCTGCTCGCTGCCCTCCGGCAACCCGGCCGAGCCGGGCAGGTCCCTCCAGGCGAGGCGGTACGAGTCGGTGGCCACCAGCCTGATCCCGTCGGCCTCGGCGCTCATCAGCACGCCGGTCAGCAGCGGCCTGGCGTCGTCGGTCGACGCGGCCCGCACCACCTGCCGCAGGGCGTCGGCGAGGCCGGCGGGTGCCAGCCAGACCTGGGCGGCGGGGGCCTCGGGCAGCACCGGGAACTCCTCGGCGGCGTAGGTGCGGACCACGAACCGCGACCGGCCGGACGAGATCTCGACCTCGTCGTCGCCGGCCTCGACCGTCACCGCGCCGGGCTCGAGCGAGCGGGCGATGTCGGCGACCAGGCGGGCCGGCGCCACGCACACGCCGTCGTCGAGCCCGACGGCGCCGACCTCCACGTGCACGGTGAGGTCCAGGTCGGTCCCGACCACGGCCAGCCGGTTGGCACGGGCCTCGATGCGGACCCCGTTGGTGGCGGCCGTCACGGCACCGCGCCCGCTCACCGCCCGCCCGGCGGTCTGCAGGGCGTCGACCAGGGTGTCACGTTCGCATCGGAACTTCACACAGGGTCCTTTCCTCTCGAAGAATTAGAATTCTGCAAGAGCGGTAGTAGGGGCTGTGGATTGTGGACCATCGGGCATCCTCCCAGCCAGGGCCGGGTTCCGCCGTCCACTGCGGGTCCACCGTCGTCCACCGGTGTCCGGGACCGCCGGGAGCGACCGGTCACCGTCGTCCACGCGACGGGCCACCCGTCCCCAGCCGGGCGCCCCGTTGCCCACAGGCGGTCCACCGGCATCTCACACGCCGCTCTTGATGCGGAGGATCAGCTCGGTGACCTGGTCGTAGATCTGGCGGCGCTCCTTCATGAGCGCGCCGATCTTGTCGACGGCGTGGATCACCGTGCTGTGGTCCCGACCCCCGAACTCGCGGGCGATGGCCGGGTAGGAGAAGTCCGTGAGCTCGCGGAAGACGTACATGCTGATCTGGCGGGCGGTGACGAGCGGCCGGCGCCGGCTGGGGCCGCAGAGGTCGTCGACGCTGAACCCGAAGGTCGCCGCGGTGGTCTCCAGGATGAGCTGCGGGGTGATCCGCCGGGGCTGGTTGGCCGAGACGAGGTCCGACAGGACGTGCTCGGCCAGGTCCCTGGTGAGGGGCTGGCGGTTCAGGCTGGCGTAGGCCGTGACCCGGATGAGGGCGCCCTCGAGCTCGCGGATGTTGTCCTTCACGTTGGTGGCGATGAACTCCAGCACCTCGTCGGGCACCGGGACGAGCTCGCGCTCGGCCTTCTTCTGCAGGATGGCGAGCCGGGTCTCGAGCTCGGGTGGCTGCACGTCGGTGATCAGGCCGGACAGGAAGCGGCTGCGCAGGCGGTCCTCGAGCGTGGCGATGGCGCGGGGCGGCCGGTCGGAGGTGAGCACGATCTGCTTGCCGGCGCCGTAGAGGTGGTTGAAGGTGTGGAAGAACTCCTCCTGGAGGGACTCCTTGCCCTCCATGAACTGCACGTCGTCGATGAGCAGGACGTCGCACTCGCGGTACCGGCGCTTGAAGGCGGTGGTGGTGGTGGTGCGGATGGCGTCGACGAAGTCGTTCAGGAACGTCTCCGTGGAGACGTAGCGGACGTGGCGCCCGGCGAAGTTCTCGGCGACGTAGTTGCCGATGGCGTGCAGCAGGTGGGTCTTGCCCAGCCCGGCGCCGCCGTGCACGAACAGGGGGTTGTACGAGCCCGAGGGCGTCTCGGCCACGGACATCGCGGCCGCGTGGGCGAAGCGGTTGGAGGAGCCGATCACGAAGGCGTCGAACGTGTAGCGGGGGTCGAGGCCGACGGTCTCGACGTCGGCGGCGGGCCGCCGCGCCGCCCGCTGGTGCGCACCGGCGCTCCCGCCGCCGGTGGAGCCGCCCGCCGCCCCCTGCCCGTGGCCGGCGAGGTGGCCCGGTCCGGAGCCCGTGGCGGTCGCACCCGCCTCGGCGAGCGGCAGGCGGTCGTGGTCGGCTGCGGGGGCGTCCGACGGCGGGACGGACCGGGCGACGGTCAGGACGATCTCGACCGGTTGGCCGGAGGCCGTGGCCGCCGCCGCCGCCAGCTGGTCGAGGAACCGGCCCTCGATGCGGTCGCGGATGAGCGTGCTGGGCGCGCAGAGGACCCAGGTGCGGTCGTCCAGGCGCTCGGGCCGCAGGCCCGACAGCCAGGTCCGCCAGGCGGCGTCGGCGACCAGGTCACGCAGCAGCTCGGTGCAGCGGTTCCACAGGTTGTCACTGTCGTTCACCTGGGCCTCCGCCCGTCGTCGGCCGAGCTGTCCACAGAGAGATCCACAAGATGTGGATTGCCGTGAGCACGCGCGCGTTGAGCGGCGCACGGCCGCTGCACCCCGCCGGCACCCGACCCGACCGGTGTCGGCCACCGGGGGTCCGGTCCGGTGGAGGCACGGTACACCCGCAGGCGGCGCGCTGCGAGCGGACCGGCGCCCGCACCGGAGGTGCCGGCGGGCGGGGGCCGGTCCCCGGCGCGTGGTGGCTCCGGTCCGCAGTCGGGTACCATGTCCCCTTCGCACCCGCGGCGGGCCTGCCCGGGCGCGCCGCGCGCGCCGCCCGGCCTGTCGACGACCCGGCCCGCCCCCAGGGAGGGATCGAGAGCAGTGAAACGAACGTACCAACCCAACACGCGCAAGCGAGCGAAGAACCACGGCTTCCGCCACCGCATGGCCACCCGGGCCGGTCGCGCCATCGTGCGGGCCCGCCGCCAGCGGGGTCGCCACCGGCTGACCGCTTGAGGTCGGGTGCCCGATGGCGTCTGGCGCATCGGGGACCGCGCCACGTTCGAGGCGTTGCGGCGGAGCTCGGCACGGGCACGGGCCGGCCCGCTGTCCGTCGCGCACGTGCCGCCGGCGCCCGGTGAGCGCCGGCGCCGCGTCGCCTATGCCGTGGGCCGCCCGGTCGGCTCCGCCGTGGTGCGCAACCGCGCCCGGCGCCGGTTGCGAGCCGTGATGGCCGAGCTCGCCCGCTCGGGCCGGCTCCCGGCCGGGGCGTACCTCGTCTCCGCGCGACCGGGCGTGGCGCAGCTCCCGTTCGAGGAGCTGGTCGCCACGCTCGGCGACCTGGTCGAGCGGGCGAGCGCCGCGCAGGCGGGCACCCGATGACCCGGACCCACCTCGTGGACCAGGCCGGCACCGTGGACGTGGACGGGCCCGTGGGCTCCGACGGGATGCCGGGCTCCGACGGGATGCCGGGCTCCGACGTCACGGAGGGGTCCGACGAGGCGGTGGCGTCGGCCGGCACCAGCCCGGCGTCGCGATCCCCGCTCCTGGTGGTGCGGGTGGCCAGGCGAGCCGCGCTCCTGCTGATCCGGGTCTACCAGCTCGCGAGGACGGGCCGGCCGTCCCCGTGCCGGTACTGGCCGACGTGCTCTGCCTACGCCGCCGAGGCCATCGAACGGCACGGCCTCCGGCACGGCGGCTGGCTGGCCGCCCGCCGCCTGGCCCGCTGCCACCCGTGGGGTGGGCACGGCGTGGACCCCGTGCCCGACTGAGGAAGGACCGATCGTGCACCCGTTCCCGTTCCTGGCCAGCTCGCTGGGGAAGATCTTCCAGCCGTTCTTCGACGCCATGGCCTGGGTGCTTGCCGGTTTCTACGCCGTCATCCCCAACTACGCCGTCGACATCATCCTGCTCACGATCGCGGTCATGGCCATCACCGCGCCGCTGACGATCAAGAGCACGCGGTCGATGGCGGCCATGACCAAGCTGCAGCCCAAGATGAAGGAGCTGCAGAAGAAGTACAAGCACGACAAGGTCAAGCTGAACGAAGAGATGATGGCGCTGTACCGCGAGAACGGCGTCAGCCCGCTCGGCGGGTGCATCCC
Organism: Actinomycetes bacterium; assembly: GCA_021798135.1. GTDB lineage: Bacteria > Actinomycetota > Acidimicrobiia > Acidimicrobiales > UBA8190 > JAJZYI01. Next base: position 5,751 of record JAJZYI010000163.1, read on the forward strand.
CATGCTCATCCAGTTCCCGGTGTTCATCGTGCTGTACGAGGTCATCAACGGCCTGACGAACACCAAGAAGCTCCCCGACGGCCAACTCGTGGCGATCCCCCGGTACATCGGCCACCAGACGGCGATGTACGCGGACCTGGTCAAGCACCCAGGCGTCATGAAGTCGTTCGGGATCAACCTGGCCGACACGGTCTTCAGCGGCGGGCTCTCCGGCGTGGAGCGCATCCCGTACATCGTGCTCATCCTGCTCGCGATCGGCCTGCAGTACTTGCAGATGCACCAGATGACGAAGCGCAACGGCGGGAGCCAGACCAACCCGCAGATGCAGGCAGTGCAGAAGTTCATGCCGATCATCTTCGCCGTCATCTACCTGCGGATATCGGCCGGCGTGAACGTCTATTTCGTGACGTCTTCGGTGGCACGCATCGGCTTGCAGACCCTCGCGTACCGGAAGATGCCCGAGGCTGACAGCGGGCGCGTCGGCCGCATCGGAGAGGCGAAGCCGGGGCGGAAGACGCTGATGGAGCGCCTCGCCGACGCGCAGCAACGAGCCCTGGAACAGCAGCGAGCCCTGCAGCAGGGCGGCGTCGCGCCGGGCGGCGAGCCCGACCGCGGTCGCGACGGCGCGGCGCGCAACGGGACGGCCGACGCAGGGGCGGGTGGCGGCCAGCCGCGGCGCGGCGGGCCGGGCCGCGGCTCGACAGGCGGCGGTCCGGGGGGTGGCGGTCAGGCACGCAGCGGCTCGGCAGGTCGTGGCACAGGTGCCGGCGGGACCGGCGGTGCGGCTGCACCGGACCGCGGACAGGGCGGGCAGGGACGCCAGCGCCGGCCCGGCACAGGGGGCCAGGGCGCACCGCCTGGCGGAGGCGCCCGGGGGCGCCAACGACCGGCGACCGGCGGCGAGTCGAAGCAAGCGGGCGGCCGGCCCGGCGGGAGCGGCCGCGGAGCTCGACCGGGGCAGGGCAGTGACGGCCTCCCCCCGAGCAAGAGGACGAGAAAGGCGCCCTGACGGATGGAGTGGGTTGAGACGACGGGCCGGACCCTGGCGGATGCCAAGGACGCGGCCCTCGACCAGCTTGGCGTCGACGAGGACGACGCCGAGTTCGTGGTGGTGAGCGAGCCGAAGGTGGGGCTGTTCGGTCGGACGCGCGGCGAGGCGCGGGTCCGAGCGCGGGTCCGGCCCATGCAGGCCCGGCCCAAGCGCGGGCGGGAACGGCGGGCGGCCAACGGCCGAAGCCGCGGCGGGTCGGGTGCCGGTCGCGGCGCCTCGGGAGGGCGGCACGAGGAAGGCGGTCGCGGCGAGGCGGCGGCGGACGGAGCGGGCACCGACGACGGCAGCGCCGAGGTCGAGCAGGCGGCCGGTAGCCGGTCGGAGCGGTCGCGCTCGCGCGGTGGGCGCTCGGCGGCCGGGGGCACCGCCCAGGGCGGGGCCCGGTCGAAGGGGGGCGGCGGTCGCACCGGCGAGGGCCGGTCGGCTGCCGGCGCCGCCGGCCGGTCGGGTGTGGGAGCCGGTGAGGGTGCTGCCGCGGCCGGTGCCGATGCCTCTGGCACCGAAGGTAGCGAGACGAGTTCTGAAAGTGGTGATGCCTCGGGCGAGAGCGGCTCGAGCCGGGGGTGTCGCGGACGCGGTGGCTCGCGTGCCGGCCAAGGACCAGCGGAGGGCGCTGACAGCGGAGCGACCTCGGGGCAGGCCGGTGCCGCCGAGGGACCGGAGGCCAACGGCGACGCGCAGGACGCTGTTCGGGCTGGGCCGGCAGGCGGCAGGCAAGCGGGCGGCTCGGGCACGCAAGCCGTGCCGGTGTCGCGGCCGCCGGGTCGCCGGGCGTCGTCACCGGCGCCGGCAGCGGGCGGATCGGGCTCTTCGGCTGCGGTGGCCGTGGACGAGGACGAGGAGGCGTCGCCAGGCGGCGCCGAGAAGGAGGGTTCCGTGGGCGAGATGACGCTGCAGGAGCAGGGGGATGCCGCC
>JAJZYI010000164.1 GCA_021798135.1 Actinomycetes bacterium
CGTCGTCGCCCGCCGGCAGGGCCAGCTCGATCCGGTCGGTGAGCTCCAGGCCGGTCTCCTTGCGGAGCCGGTTGACGTGGTGGACCAGGTCGTTGACCCGGCCCAGGAGCAGCAGCTCGTCGTCGAGAGCGGTGTCGAGGGCGACGGAGACGCCGTCACCCGACGCGAAGGCCCAGCCCTCTTTGGGCAGGCGTTCCACCAGCACCTCGGACGGTGCCAGGTCGTGCCCGGCGACGCGCACGGTGCCGTCGGGCAGCATCTCGAAGTCGCCGGCACCCAAGGCCTTGCGGACAGGGCCCAGAGCGGGGCCGAGGCGGGGGCCGAGCACCGGTAGGTTCGGCCGCACCCGGAGGTCCACCGCCTCGATGTGGCCGAACACGATCTCCTGCACTCGCAGCTCGTCCGCGATGACAGCGACGTGCGGCGCGGCGCGGTCCGCGCCTTCGGCGACCATGCGCCGCAGCGGCTGGCGGCCGCGCAGGCCGGTGGTGGCGCGGGCCTGGCGGCCCAGGTCGACCACGGCCCGAACCGCCGCCCATTCGGCCAGTACATCCTGGTCGGTGGCGTTGTCGGTGGCGTTGTCGGTGGCGTTGTCGGTGGCGTTGTCGGTGGCGTTGTCGGTGGCGTTGTCAGTGGCCTGAAGGGCGGCGAAGGCGGCAGGCTGGGCGGTGGTGGCCTGGTTGCCAGCCTGAACGGCAGCGGGGGCGGCGTCGGGCCACCCGGCGAGGAACACCGACTCGGGGGCCTCGGGGCACGGGCCGGTCACCAGCACCCGCCACAGGTGCTCGGCCAGGAACGGCATGATGGGCGCCACCAGGCGCAGCGACTGCACCAGCGCGTACCACAGTGTGCGGATGGCACCCGCGTCCCCGTCCCAAAAGCGTCGGCGGCTGCGGCGGATGTACCAGTTGGAGAGGTCTTCGACGAAGTCGTCGAAGGCCCGCAGCGCGTTGACGGTCAGCAGGTCGTCGTAGGCCCGGGTCATGTCGGCCACCAGCTGGTGCACGCGGGCAACCAACCACCGGTCGAGTGGCGCCAGGTCGCCGGTGGGGCCCCGGGTGCCCTGACCGCCGGGCGCTCCGCCCGGCGTGCCACTGGCGCCTCCCGGCCCGCTGGCGGCTCCCGGCCCGCTCGAAGTCGCCAGGTCAGCGGCGATTTCCGCGTCGGCGGCGTCACGCCCGGGCTCGAGGCCGAGGTCGGCCAGATCTGGTGTCACCTGTGCGATGGTGGCGTACTGCACCAGGAACGACGCGCTGTTCCACAAGGTGAGCAGCCGGCGCTGGATCTCGTGCGCGGGGGAGAAGCCGAACAGCAGGTTCTGGTTCGGCGGCTGCATGCAGTACATCCAGCGCATGACGTCCGCACCCATGCGCGCAAAGGCATCCTCGACCGCGATCATGTTGCCGTGCGAGCCGTGCATGGCGAGGCCGTGCTCGTCGAGCATCTTTTCGTAGCCGAGCACGCGGCGGTACGGGGCGCTGCCCGTGAGCGCCACCGACATGAACAGCTGCGAGTAGAACCACAGCCGGATCTGCTCGCGCATCTCGGATACGAGATCAGCGGGGAACCACTGCTCCCAGTAGGCGTGGTCCGGAAGGTCGGCCGTGGTGAGGCCGGCGGCGGCGCCCGTTCCCGAACCGCCCGGCACCCGCTCGGGGTTCTGCCATCCCAGCGTGGAGAACGGGACGATGCCGGCGTCGAGCCACACGTCGCCGACCTCGGGAATGCGGGTGACCGGCTCGCCGCACGATGCGCAGCGGATCCTGATCGCGTCGATCCACGGTCGGCGCAGCTCGGGCAGATCGGTGATCGGGTCGACGGCCAGCTCGGCGAGCTCAGCACGCGTCGACACGACGGTGAGGTGCCCGCACCGGCAGGGGTAGAACGGAAGCGGCATGCCGTAGTACCGACGCCGCGAGATGTTCCAGTCGGTCATGTTGACCAGCCAGTCGTCCATCCGCTTGCCCATGTAGGCCGGCACCCACTCCACCTCGGCGTTGGCCCGACGCATGTCACCGCGGATGCTGTCGACGGCAATGAACCAGTCGTCCGACAGCCGGAAGATGAGTGGTGTGTGGCAGCGCCAGCACTCGGGGAACCGGTGGTGGATGGTGCCGGCCTGGACCAGCAGACCCCGCTCGCGGAGGTCGTCGATCACCGGCTGGCGCACCTCGTCGGTGGACCGCCCGGTCAGCCAGCCGTAGCCGTCGACGAACCGCCCGCTCTCGTCCACCGGGCTCAGTACCGCGAGCCCTTCCTCCTTCCCGAGCGCAAAGTCCTCGGCGCCGCAGCCCGGGGCGATGTGCACCAGGCCGGTGCCCTCCTCGAGCGACACCTCGTCCCACGCCACCACCCGGTGGTCCACCGCATCGCCGGGGCCCACCGTGTCGAAGGGGCCGTCGTAGCGCCACCCGACGAGCGCAGCTCCGCTCAGCTCCTCGTCGAACGGCCCCTCCCCGGCGCGTTCGACCGCAGTCCAGTCCCCGCCTCTGCGGCCGTAGCGGGCGTCGGGGCGGACGGCGACGGCGACGTTGGCCGGCAGCGTCCACGGCGTGGTGGTCCAGATGACGAGGTGCTCGCCGGGGCGGTCCCGCAGGGGGAAGCGCACCGACAGCGACGGGTCGTCGCGGTCGACGTAGCTGCCGGCCAGCTCGTGCGCCGAGATCGACGTGCCGCATCGCGGGCACCACTCGGTAGGCCGGTTCCCCTGGTAGAGCCAGCCCCGCTCGGCCACGATGGCGAGGAACCGCCAGATGTACTCGATGTTGGTGTCGGAGAACGTGTAGTAGCTCTTCTCCCAGTCCATCCACATGCCGAGGCGGACCGACCCCTCGGTCAGCTCGCGCGAGGACCAGACCACGACGTCACGGCACTTCGCCGCGAACTCGGCCAGGCCGAACGCCTCGATCTCGCGCTTGGAGTCGAGGCCGAGCTCGCGCTCCACGCCGACCTCGATCCACAGGCCCTGGCAGTCGAACCCGTTCTGGTAGCGCTGGTGGAAGCCGCGCATGGCCTTGTACCGCTGGAAGACGTCCTTCAGGGTGCGCCCCCAAGCGGTGTGGACCCCGAGCGACTTGTTGGCGGTCACCGGTCCGTCGACGAAGCTGAAGCGGGGGCCCTCGGCATTGCGGGCCCGGACGCGGGCGAAGACATCCCGCTCCTCCCACCAGTGCAGGACGGCGAGCTCGATGGCCTGGTGGTCCGGCTTGTCGGGGAGGGGCTCGAACACGGGACCGAAGACTACCTGCCGCCCGCCCCGGGCGGCCCGGGCGGCTCGCCGAGTGTGTGGTGTGGTGACGGTTCGCCGGGCACGTGGTGTGGTGTGGGTTGGCCGGGTGTGTGGTGTGGTGGCGGTTCGCCGGGCACGTGGTGTGGTGTGGGTTGGCCGGGTGTGTGGTGTGGTGGCGGTTTGCCGGGCACGTGGTGTGGTGGCGGTTTGCCGGGCCGGGGCTGCGGACGACCGCCCGGCTACCAGCAGCCGGGCCGTAGGCGCCGCGTGCCGTCGGATCAGTCGACGCGGCGGCGCAGCGGGTCGTTGTTCGGCACCTCGACGATGCCGATCCGCGTGCCGTCGGGTCAGTCGACGCGGCGGCGCAGCGGGTGGTCGGCCGGCACCTCGACGATGCCGATCCGCATGCCGTCGGGTCAGTCGACGCGGCGGCGCAGCGGGTGGTCGGCCGGCACCTCGACGATGCCGATCCGCATGCCGTCAGGATCCTCGATCCAGCCCTCGACCAGCCCCCACGGCTCGCGTTGCACGGCGCGGACCACGGGGACGCCTGCGGCGGCGAGCCTCCCGACCTCGGCGGTGGCGTCGCGCACCTGCAGCCACAGGGCAATGCCCGAAGCGTCCGGACCGGCGCCGCTTGCTCCGGTCGTGGTGCTGTCGGCTGGTGCGGCGGTGGTGCTGTCGGCTGGTGCGGCGGTGGTGCTGTCGGCTGGTGCGGCGGTGGTGCTGTCGGCTGGTGCGGCCGTGGTGCTGTCGGCTGGTGCGGCCGTGGTGCTGTCGGCTGGTGCGGCCGTGGTGCTGTCGGCTGGTGCGGCCGTGGTGCCGCGTTCCGGCCCGGCCGCGAGCTCGCCGGAGACCTCCAGGTACCCCCCACCGGTGAAGAACACCACCCCGTACTGCCTGCCGGCGCCGAACTCTCGGTAGACGGGCAGCCCGAGCGTGCCGGCGTAAAAATCGAGGGAGCGCTCCAGGTTCTGCGGCCGCAGCAGCAGCCGTGACGAAAGGACCTCCATTACCGCCTCCTGTCGGTTGTCGCCGGTGCTTCTGCGCACCGGAGAGGAGCGGCTGCCGGCCCCGGTCCCGGTCCGCCGTCGGGTGCGTGCCGCCGCGCCGTCCCCGGCTCACGGCCCGAGGCGCACCCGATGGGATGTCGGGACCGGACGACCACCAGCACGGAGCGTCAGGACCGTCAGTACGTGGTGGCGTCGTGCAGCGGTTGCAGCCGCTCCTGCAAGGCAGCCAGCACGGTTTGGCCGGCTACCAGCACGCCGAGGTCGCCCCGCACCCGGATCCGCCCGCCTGCCAGCGCGTCGACCACCGACAGGGTTCCCGTGGCCATGGCGACGGCGTCGTCCCAGCCCAGCCGCACGGACACGTCGGCCTGGTCGGTGGGGCCGAGCTGCATGCGCACCGTCGGACCGTCGACGACCAGCGTGGTGCTGACGTCACCGGTGGGCCCGCCGGTGACGGTCTGGCACACCGAGAACCGCCCGCTCTGGGCGGCCAGAGCGGCATCCGGGCCAGGCCGAGGGGGCTCGGCGCCGGCACTGGCCTCGTTGAAGGCGTCGACCCACGCCGGGCTGAGGAACGCCGGCACGGATCGGGCCTCAGGCGCCAGCGTCGGTCCCGAACGGGTCGCCGGCCGCGGTGGGGCCGGTGCCGCCTGCCGGTTCAGAGGGTCCGGCACCAGGTCCCGCGGAAGCGGCGGCCGGGTTGCCGGCACCCACAGCGGCGCCGACCGCTACGGGCACGGTCTGGCGCTCCAGGCGGTCCTCCGACGTGGGTGCGGTGAACGCCGGTGCATCCTGGGCGACCTCGGCCGCGCTCCGCTTGGTGCGGCGCATGATCTTGCGTCCGAGCCAGGCGATCGGGTCGTACGAGCCGTCGACGACGCGCTCTTTCAGCGGGATGATGGCGTTGTCGGTGATCTTGATGTGCTCGGGGCAGACCTCCGTGCAGCACTTGGTGATGTTGCACAGGCCGATGCCCATCCGCTGGCGCAGCAGCTCGCGGCGGTCGTTGGTGTCGAGCGGGTGCGACTCGAGCTCCATGTACCGGATGAACAGCCGCGGCCCGGCGTAGTTGGGCTTGTTCTCCTCGTGGTCGCGGATGACGTGGCAGACGTCCTGGCACAGGAAGCACTCGATGCACTTGCGGAATTCCTGGCCCCGCTCCACGTCGACCTGCTGCATGCGGTAGGTGCCGTCCGCCTCGGGAGCCTTGGGCTTGAGCGGTGGGAGCTGCCGGGCCATGACGTAGTTGAACGACACGTCGGTGACGAGGTCGCGGACGATGGGGAAGGTCTTCATCGGGGCGACGACCACCGGCTCCTCGGTGGGCAGCTCATCCATGCGGGTCATGCACATGAGCCTGGGCATGCCGTTGATCTCGGCGGAGCACGACCCGCACTTGCCGGCTTTGCAGTTCCACCGGCAGGCCAGGTCCGGCGCCGGACCGGCCTGGATGCGGTGCAGGACGTCGAGGACGACCTCGCCCTCGACGGCCGGCATGGTGTAGTCGGCGAAGTCACCGCCGGCGCTGTCGCCTCGCCAGACCCGCATCGTCACGTCGGCCATCAGTGTCCTTCCTTCCCGGGAGCAGGGGCCGGGCTCGCCGCCGGCTCCTCGAACAGCGCGGCGAGCTCGGGCGGCATCTGGGGCAGCGGCTCGGGGGTGAGGGTGAGCCGCCCCTGCTCGTCGAACCGTTGGACCAGGTTGACCTTGCCGAACTCGGGATCTGGCTTGGGATAGTCGTCGCGGGTGTGTCCCCCGCGGCTCTCGCGGCGCGCCAAGGCGCCCGTGGTCACCAAGCGCGACACCGCCAGCATGGACGGCAGGTCGGTCGCCAGGTTCCAGCCCGGGTTGTAGGCGCGGCCGCCCGACACGGCCACGGCGCCGGCCCGCTCGGCCAGCTTGTCGAGCTCGCTGGCCGCCTGCACCAGCTCGGACTCGGTGCGGATGATGCCGACCAGGCTCTGCATGGTCTCCTGCAGGTCGCGGTGGATGTCGTAGGGGCTCTCACCGCCGTCTCGGGCAAAGGGCGCCAGGGCCTCGTCCACGACCTTGCGGGACTCCGCCGCGTCCACGGTGGGCGTGCCGGTTCGTCCCTCGGCGTAGTCCGCCGCCGCCATGCCGGCCCGGCGGCCGAACACCAGCAGGTCCGACAGGGAGTTGCCGCCCAGGCGGTTGGAGCCGTGCATGCCGCCGGCCACCTCGCCGCAGGCGAACAGGCCGGGCACGGTGGTGGCCTCGGTGTCGGCGTTCACGCGGATGCCGCCCATGACGTAGTGGCAGGTCGGGCCGACCTCCATGGCCTCGGCGGTGATGTCGACGCCGGCCAGCTCCTTGAACTGGTGGTACATCGACGGAAGCCGGCGGCGGATGTACTCGGCGGAGCGCCGGCTGGCGATGTCGAGGAACACCCCCCCGTGCGGGCTGCCTCGGCCGGCCTTCACCTCGCTGTTGATCGAACGGGCGACCTCGTCGCGGGGCAGCAGCTCCGGCGGGCGCCGGTTGTTGGTGTGGTCGTCGTACCACCGGTCGCCCTCGGCCTCGGAGTCGGCCGTCTCGGCTGCGAACATCGGCGGGATGTAGTCGAACATGAACCGCCGGCCCTCGGAGTTGCGCAGCACGCCGCCGTCGCCGCGCACGCCTTCGGTGACCAGGATCCCACGGACCGAAAGCGGCCAGACCATGCCTGTCGGGTGGAACTGCACGCACTCCATGTCGATCATGTCGGCGCCGGCCCACAAGGCCATGGCGTGCCCGTCGCCGGTCGACTCCCACGAGTTCGACGTGTACTTCCACGATTTTCCGATCGACCCGGTGGCCAGCACGAACGCCTTGCCGGTGAAGGCGACGAAACCGCCGGTGGGTCGCCAGTAGCCGACCGCCGCGCTCACCCGACCCTCGCTGTCTTTGTGCAGGCGGAGGATCTTGCATTCCATGAACACCTCGATGCCCAGCGACACCGCCCGCTGCTGCAGGGTGCGGATCAGCTCCAGGCCGGTGCGGTCACCCACATGCGCCAGACGCGCATAGCGGTGGCCGCCGAAGTCCCGCTGCAGGATGCGGCCGTCGGGGGTGCGGTCGAACAGTGCTCCCCAGCGCTCGAGCTCGTAGATGCGGTCCGGTGACTCCTGGGCGTGGAGCTGGGCCATGCGCCAGTTGTTGAGCATCTTTCCGCCGCGCATGGTGTCACGGAAGTGGACCTGCCAGTTGTCCTCGGACCACACGTTGCCCATGGCAGCCGCCGCGCCGCCCTCGGCCATCACCGTGTGCGCCTTGCCCAGCAGGGACTTGCACACCAGTGCCGTGCGCAGGCCGCGCTCCTTGGCCTCCACCGCGGCGCGCAGGCCGGCGCCACCGGCGCCGATCACCACCACGTCGAAGTCGTGGGTCTCGAGCTCGCCGGCTCCCGGACCGGCCGTCAGGCCATCAGCCATGGTGTGTCCTCACCTCTCGATCGGTGCTTCTGTCG
>JAJZYI010000165.1 GCA_021798135.1 Actinomycetes bacterium
GGCGGGTGACGGGGTGGGCGGCGGCACCGGGCGGCACGTGGCGCCGCGGGTGCCCGGCGCGGACCCGGGCCGCTGGTCGGGCGACCCGGCCATGAACTGACGGGGACCGGCCGTGGCCCCTCGCCTCCTCGTCCGGCTCCGGCGCTCGGGCCGCCCCAGCCCGGACGCGATGACCCTGACGGAGCACATCGCCGAGCTTCGGCGGCGCGTCGTCGTCGCCGCCCTGGCGGTCTTCGTCGGCGGGATCGTGGCGTTCGTCGTCTACCAGCCGATCATCGACTTCCTGCAGCACCCGTACTGCCAGGTGACGGGCCCGAAGCAGTGCACCTTCTACGTGACCGCGCCGCTCCAGGGCCTGTCCGTGCGGATGAAGGTGGCCACCTACGGCGGGCTGTTCCTCGGCTCGCCGGTCGTGCTCTGGGAGCTCTGGCGGTTCATCACCCCGGGCCTGCACCGCAACGAGAAGCGCTACCTCGTGCCGTTCGTGGCCGCGTCGGTCGCGCTGTTCGCCTTCGGCGTCGCGCTGGCCTACCTGATCTTCCCCCACGCCCTGCAGTTCCTCGACACGATCGGCGGCCCGAGCCTCCGCCAGATCTACAGCCCGACCAGCTACCTGAGCCTCGTGCTGGCGCTCATGGCCCTGTTCGGCGTGGCCTTCGAGTTCCCCCTGGTGCTCGTAGGGCTGGAGCTCGTCGGGCTCGTCCAGCCCCGCACCCTGGCGCACGGTCGCCGCTGGGCGTTCGTCATCATCGTGCTGGGCGCGGCGATCTTCACGCCGAGCGGGGACCCGTTCTCGATGCTCGCGCTGGCCGTCCCGCTGTACGTCTTCTACGAGCTGGCCATCGTCGCCGGTCGCCTGCTGGCCCGGTGACGGACCCCGATCGCGACGGCACCGCCAGGGGAGCACTGCCGGGAGCGGGGGCGCGGCCCGGCGAGCGCCCGTTCCAGCTCGACCCGTTCCAGGTGGAGGCCGTGGCCGCCCTCGACCGGGGGGAGTCCGTCCTGGTCTCGGCGCCGACCGGGGCGGGCAAGACGGTCGTGGCGGAGCACGCGGTGGCACGGGCGCTCGCAGCGGGGCGCAAGGCCTTCTACACCACACCCCTGAAGGCGCTGTCCAACCAGAAGTTCGCCGAGTTGCGGCGCGTGCACGGCCCGGACGCCGTCGGGCTCCTCACCGGCGACGTGTCGCACCGCCCCGACGCGCCGGTCGTGGTCATGACCACCGAGGTGCTGCGGAACATGCTGTTCGCCGGCTCCCCGGTGGTCGGCGACCTGGGCCTGGTGGTCCTGGACGAGGTGCACTACCTGCAGGACCCGTACCGGGGCTCGGTCTGGGAGGAGGTCATCATCCTGACCCCGCCGGACGTGGTGCTCGTCTGCCTGTCGGCGACGGTGGCCAACGCCGGCGAGCTGGGCGCGTGGCTCCGGCGCGTGCACGGCCCCACCGCGGTCGTGGTGGAGCGCCGCCGGCCCGTCGAGCTGCGGAACCACCTGGCCGTCGCCCGGCGGGCGGAGCGCGACGTGCACCTGGTGCCGGTGCTCGACGGCACCAGGCTCCACCGCGACGCGGCCCGCCTCGACGCCCAGCTCGGTCGGCTCGACCGCCGCCCCGGGGCCCACCGCCGCGCAGGCCTGGCGGTGCCGCGCCGGTCGGAGCTCGTCCACGCCCTGGCGGACCGGGCGATGCTCCCGGCCATCGTCTTCATCTTCAGCCGCGCCGCCTGCGACGACGCCGTCGGCCAGTGCCTGGTCGACGGCGTCCGCCTCACCACCGCCGACCAGCGCCGCGAGATCCGCCGCCGGGCGGAGGAGCGCACCGAGGGACTGCCCGACGACGAGCTCTCGGTCCTCGGGTACGGCCCGTGGATCGCCGGCCTGGAGATGGGGGTGGCGTCACACCACGCCGGGCTCATCCCCGCGTTCCGCGAGACCGTCGAGTCGTGCTTCGCCGACGGCCTGCTGGGCGTGGTCTACGCGACAGAGACCCTGTCGCTCGGGATCAACATGCCGGCGCGCACCGTCGTCGTCGAGCGCCTGACCAAGGTGCGCGAGGGCGGCCGGTCCGGGCTCACCTCCGGCGAGTACGCCCAGCTGACGGGCCGTGCCGGTCGGCGCGGCCTGGACGTCGTGGGCAACGCGGTGGTCCCGTGGTCGCCGCACCTGCTCGCCGCCGACGTCGCCAGGCTGGCCACGTCGGAGCCGCCCGACCTGCGCTCGTCGTTCCGGCCGACCTACAACCTGGCCGCCAACCTGGTGCGCAGGTACCCCCAGGACCAGGTCGGCTACGTCCTGGACCGCTCGTTCGCCCAGTTCCTCGACCAGCAGCACCACCGCGCCCTGTCGCACCGGCTCGACCGCTCGCTCGCGCTCCTGGAGCGCTGGGGCTACGTCGACCGCGCCCGGTGGCGCCTGACCGAGCGCGGCGCCGTGCTCGCCGGCGTGTACCACGAGGCCGACCTGCTCGTCACCGAGGCCGTCACCAGGGGGCTCCTCGACGACCTCGACGCGCCGGACCTGGCCGCGGTGGCTTCCACGCTGACCTTCGAGGTGCGGGCGAGGCGGATGGCGGGCGAGGCCCGCGTCCCTGCCGCTGCCGGGCGCCGGATCGCCGAGCTCTCCGACGTCGCCGAGCAGCTGCGCTCCGACGAGCACCAGGCGAAGCTGCCCCAGACGCGGCGCCTCGACGAGCGCTTCGCCGACGTCGCGGCCCGGTGGGCCCGGGGCCAGCGCCTCGACCGCGTCCTGGCCCGGGCGGAGCTCGCCCCCGGCGACTTCGTCCGCAACGTTCGCCAGCTCGTGGACCTGCTCCGGCAGGTGGCGCTGGTGGCGCCGGACCCGGGCACGGCTCGCACGGCGGGGGAGGCCGCCGACGCGCTGGACCACGGTGTCGCCGCGGCCGGCGGCGTCCCGGTCGGGGACGGGACCGGGGGACAGCCGGGGGAGGCGGGCGCCAGCCCGCCTGCCGTACAGCCCGCCGAGCCGGGCGCCAGCCCGCCCGCCGTACAGCCCGCCGAGCCGGGCGCCAGCCCACCTGCCGTACAGCCCGCCGAGCCGGGCACGAGCCCGCCCGCCGCACGGCCCGCCGAGCCGGGCGCCGACGGCGCCCTGCCGTGAGCGGGCGTGCTCCCGCCCCGACGGCACGGCGACGGGACGCCACCCGGATCGGCACGCAGCGCCGCCAAATCGACACCTGGTGTGGTGCCGGCGGGGTCCGCGGCCGGCGTCCACCACCGCCATAGTCTGACCACCGCATGGTGCCCTACGTTGCCGAGCAGTTCACCGACGCGGAGGCGGACGTCCTCCGCCGGTACGTCACCAACCTCGACGGGCCGGTGTTCGCACTGGTGAACCTGCCGGAGGTGGTGAAGGGCGCGCTCTTCGCTCGCTACTCCCGGTCCCCGAAGAGCCTGCGCCGCCTGTTCCTGGACGAGTTCGTCGACGACCTCGACGTGCGCGGCGACGCCGGCATCGACGCGACCGTGGGCCTGCGGCGGGCCGAGGCGCTCTACGACCGGATGTTCGGCGAGTACGGCGACGACTCGGTCGCCCAGCTCGGCGGCGTGCACCTGGCCTGCGAGCAGTCCTCCAACCTGCTCACGAAGGTCCTGGAGCGCGGTCGCCTGATGGCGTACCTGGAGCAGTCCACCCGGTACATCGGCTACGACGCGCGCCTCGAGAGCGGGCACTACCGGTACTTCCGGGACCCGGACGTGCTGTCGTCGCCGCACGGCGCCCGCTACGTGGGCGACATGGACCGGATGTTCGACACCTACGCCGAGCTACTGCCGACGATGACGGCGTGGCTCGCGCGTCGGTTCCCCCGGCAGGCGGGGGAGGCGGAGATCCCCCACCGCCGAGCGGTGCGGGCCAAGGCGCTCGACGCCCTGCGCGGGCTCCTGCCCGCCGGGTCGCTGTCGAACGTCGGCATCTACGGCACGGGCCAGAGCTACGAGCAGCTGCTGCTGCGGATGCGGGCCCACCCGCTGCCCGAGGCTCGGCGGTACGCCGAGATGATGCTGATCGAGCTGCGGAAGGTCATCCCGTCGTTCCTCAGCCGCCTGGACCGCCCCGACCGGGGCGGCGCCTGGGTCGCGTACCTGGAGGAGACGGCGCGGCGCACGGCGGCGGTGGCGGCGCGCCTGTGGCCCGACGACCCAGGCCCGGGCGGGGGGGCGGACGCAGCGGCTCCGGGCGCCGCTGCCCACCCGAGCGCGAGCGGGCAGCGCAGCGGGGCCCCCGGTGCGGAGGCCGGGGTCCCGGCCGGCGTGGAGCTGGTCGACTGGGACCCCGACGGCGAGGTGAAGGTCCTGGCCGCCGTCTGCTTCCCCGTCTCGTCGCGCCCCGAGCGCGAGATCGAGCGGCGCGTCGCCCGGCTCGGCCCAGCGGAGCGCAGGGAGCTGCTCGAGGCCGCCGTCGGCGACCGGGCCAACCGCCGTCACCGGCCGGGCCGGGCCTTCGAGCGGACCTCGTACCGCTTCGAGGTCGTGTGCGACTACGGCGCGTTCCGCGACCTGCAACGCCACCGGATGCTCACGGTCGAGTGGCAGCGGCTCGGGCCCGAGCTCGGCGCCGAGGTGCCGGACCTGGTCGAGGAGGCCGGTCTCGGGCCGGCCTTCCGGTCGTCGCTGGAGCGGTCGGCCGAGCTGCATGACGCCCTGGCCGGCGACTTCCCCGAGCAGGCGGCGTACGCCGTCGCGCTGGCCTTCAAGGTCCGCTTCGCCATGCAGATGGACGCCCGCGAGGCCATGCACCTGTTGGAGCTCCGCTCGGGCCGGGAGGGCCATCCCGCCTACCGGCAGGTGGCCCAGCAGATGCACCGGCTGATCGAGGAGCGCGCCGGCCACCGTGCCATCGCGGCGGCGATGCGCTTCGTCGACCACCGGGACCACGGCCTGGAGCGCCTGGAGGCCGAGGAGCGCGTGGCCCGCCGACGTGGCGGTGCGCAGGGCGTTTGACGGCGACCGCCGGGCACCACATAGTAAGGCCTCAGTCCCTTCTGCCCGACCCCCGCCCAGCTGGGGGCACTCAGGGCGTCGGGGGGGTACCAACGGCGGTGGGGCCCCGGGGCGCCGAGTAGAGAACGCCGGGCGCCGGCCAGCGCGGCCGCCGCCCGGCGGCACCAAAGGCGGCCCGGGCCCACCCGCCCTCGGTCCGGGCGGCCGCAACGGCGCCTGGGCAACCGCTGCAGGCCCGGGCGCCGTGACATGGCCGGGGCTGCAGGCCCGGGCGCCGACCGCCGCCCCATCCGGCACGGGTGCTGCCGGCGCCCGATATGCTCCCCCGGCGTCACGATGCGCTGTGCGACTGCTGGTGAAGGGCTGGGATGGCCGACGACCTCGATGAAGTGGCAGAACCCGACGAGCTCGACGACGACCTCGACGAGGCGGACATCGCCGACCTCGACGACGAGATCGACGACGAGATCGTCGACGACGACGACGAGATCGTCGACGACGACGACGAGATCGACGACGACGACGACAGCGGCGAGGTGGAGGACGCCGGCGAGACCGACACCGAGCCTCGCCTCCGCCCGGCGGCGTCCGACGAGTCCGACGAGGACGACGACGAGGAGGACGACGACGTCGAAGCCAGCCTCGACGAGATCCTGAAGGAACGCCTGGTCGTCGAGGACGACGAGGCGGACGACGACGACGGCGCCGACGGCGACGACCGCTCCGAGATCGCCGAGCGCGTCCTGCCCAAGCAGCCGGACGAGTTCGTCTGCCGTTCGTGCTTCCTCGTCAAGCACCCCAGCCAGCTGGCCGATCGCGAACGTACGCTCTGCCGGGACTGCGTCTGACCGCACGTGGCACCACCGGGAGCGAGGTCCTGTAGGGTGGCCGACCGCTCCCGACAGATGACCAGGATGCGGTGAGGAGGACCCATGACCGAGCACGCCACCCCTCGCCAGCTCCTGCTCGACGCCCTCGTGTACGTGCCGGCAGGCTTGGTGCTGACGGTGGCCGACGAGCTGCCCCGGCTGGCGGAAAGGGGCCGCCACCGGCTCGAAGGCCAGGTCACGACGGCACGCGTCGTGGGCCAGTTCGCCGTGCAGTTCGCCCGGCGGCAGGTCGAGGAGCGCCTCGGCGGCCGGCGCGAGCCGGTCCCGGGCCGCGCTGCAGGCAGCACCTCCGGCCCCGCTCCCGCAGCGAGCACCGGCCGGGACGGCGACCGCGCCCCGTCCGGCGACCGCACCCCAGCGGGCGGCGGCACCTCAGCCACCAGCGGCACCGTGACCTGTGAGGGCGCTCCCGCAGCCGGCACCGTGAACGGCGAGGGCCCTCCCGCAGGCGACGGCTCCGGCGGCGCACCGGCCGCCCCGCCGGCCCGGCGCGCTGGGGCGTCCCCGCCGGCCGGGCGACGGGCCAGGCTCGACGGCACCGTCGCCGGCCGGGCGCAGCGCACGGCTCCGGGCACGCCGGTGCCGGGGGCTGGCTCGGTGGACGGCCCCACCGTGCTGGGCATCCCCGGGTACGACAGCCTGTCGGCCTCCCAGGTGGTCCAGCGGCTCGGCGGGCTGGGCCCCGCAGAGCTGCGGCACGTCCGCGAGCACGAGCTCGCCGGCAGGCACCGGCGGACCATCCTCAACCGGGTGGACCAGCTCCTCGGCGGTGCCGCCGACGACGGCACCGGCGGCGATGGCTGACCTCCTGGCCGAGGGGGTCCGGCCGGCCGCGCTCGAGGACCGACAGCGGTGTGCAGAGCTGTGCCAGGCGGGCCTGGACGAGGTGCAGGCGCACCGCGGCGGGCCGCTGCTGGCCCGCCGCGAGGTCGACCTCGTCGCCACGGCGCTGCTCCGCCCCGGCGGGCTGCAGCGGCTCGCCACCGACCCGCGGCGCCGGGTGCTCGTCGGGACGCTCGACGGCGTGGTCGTCGGCGTGGTCGTCGCCCGGGTTGACGACGTTCGGGGCGCGCCGCTCGGCGTGGTCGACTTCTGCTACGTCGAGCCGGGTGCGAGGGGCGTCGGCGTCGGCCGGGCCATGCTCGACGAGGTCGTGCGGTGGTTCGGCGCGACCGGCTGCCGCGGCGCCGACGTGGCCGCCCTCCCCGGGGACCGCGCCGCCAAGCAGTTCCTGGAGTCAGCCGGCTTCACCGCGCGGGCCATCACCATGCACCGCGCGCTGCCATGAGCGGGCGGTGAGCGCTCGGCGGCCCGAGGTCGCCGTCGGCGCCGTCGTGCGACGCGACGGCGCCATCCTGCTCGTCCAGCGGGCGAACCCTCCCGGGGCAGGACGATGGACGGTCCCCGGCGGGCGGGTCGAATGGGGGGAGCCCATGGTGCGGGCCGTCGAGCGGGAGCTGGCCGAGGAGACGGGGCTCGCGGGACGGTGTGGCCGCCTCGTCGGCTGGGTCGAGCGCATCGCTCCGGAGCACCACTTCGTCATCGCCGACTTCGAGGTGACCGTGGACCCCCGCGCCACCGCCGTCGCCGGCAGCGACGCCCGGCAGGTCGCCTGGGTCCCGCTGGCCGACCTCGCCGGCGTCGACCTCGTCGACGGGCTGCTCGCCTTCCTGCGCTCCCACGGCGTGGCCCCTCCGGCGCCCTGAGCCGGCGGCACGCCCCTCCGGCGGGCAGGGCCGGCCGGACGCACCTCCGGGGCACGCGAGCCGCCGCACGCCCCTCCGGCGGCCTGGGCCGGCAGCACGCGCATCCCGGGGACGCGTGCCGCCGCGTGCCCCTGGCG
>JAJZYI010000166.1 GCA_021798135.1 Actinomycetes bacterium
GGCCGCGGCACCGTGCCGTGCGCCTGCCGAGAGCTCGGCCGGCACCGTGCCGGCGGGGCCGAGGGTCCGTCCCGCGGCGCGGGCCACGGCCCCCCAGAACGACGCGGGCCCACCGTCCCGCTCGGCAGCGTCCACCCACGCGACGGCCGGCTCCGACGCCGCCCACTCCTGCAGCAGCACCGTCTTGCCGAACCCGGCTCCGGCGGCGACGCAGGTGACCCGGGTGCCGGCCGGGGCGATGCTGCGGACGAGGCGGGGACGGGCCACGTGCCCCGCGGGGAGCCGGTCGGGCACCGGCTCGGCGGTGTCGGTCTCCCACGCCTCGGCCTGGTCCCGGGCGCCGCCGCGGCGCTCCCCGGGGAAGCCGTCGGTGGGCTGGAGGCGTCGGGCCCCCGTCGTGTTCATCGCTGTCCCCACGTCCGTCGAGCATGGGGCAGGACGGGCGCGCGAGGGCAGGGCCGATGGTCCCGACCGTACCGATCACCCGTCCGGGGTGAGGCGTCCCGGCCGGCGTCGGCGGCAAGCTGCTCACATGACGTCGTCGCGCTCGGCGCCCGTGGCCGGCGAGCGCACGGGCAGGGCCGCGTGGCTCCGCAATCGGTGGGGGCTCGTGCTGCTGGTGGTCGCGCTGGCCGTGGTCCTGATGGTCGAGAACAGTGCCGAGGTGCAGGTCCGCCTGCTGGTGCCGGTGGTGCGGATGCCGATGTGGACCGCCTTCGTCCTCCTGTTCCTCGGCGGGGTGCTCGCCGGGTGGCTGGCCGGCCGTCGCCGCTGACGGTCGCTGGCGGCCCGCGCCGGCTGGCCGACCTGGCCCCCCGGGTACGGCGACGGGCGGTGGCCCGGACGGTCGCCGTCATCACGGTGGCGTGGGCCGTCCTGGTCGGCGCGTATGCCCTGCTCCCGGTGCGCGGCGTCGGCGGCGCCGGCACCGCCGTGCGGCTGGCCGGGGCGCTCCTGCTCTTCGCCGGCGTGGTGGCCTGGCAGGCGCGGGGGATCGCGCGCGCCGACTTCCCCCAGCTCCGGGCGGCCCGGGCACTGGGTGTGGCGATCCCGCTCTTCCTCGTCCTCTTCTCCATCGTCTACCTGTCGCTCGGCAACGCGTCGCCCGGTGAGTTCAGCCAGCACCTGGACCACACGCGGGCGCTGTACTTCACCGTCACGGTCTTCGCCACCGTCGGGTTCGGGGACATCACCCCTCGCTCCGACCCGGCCCGAGCCCTGGTCACGGTGCAGATGGTCCTGGACCTCTTGGTCATCGGCGTGCTGGCTCGGCTGCTGTTCGCTGCCGCCCGGGAGGGCCTGGCCTCGGGTGGCCGAACCAGCGACCCACCTCCGGGCGGGTGACGAGCGCGGCAGGCGCCGCGGCGCCTGCCCGCCGGGGCGGCTGGCGGTAACCTGCCCCGTCGTGGAGCACGCTCCCGACCAGGACCGACCAGGCGCCGCACCCGGGCGTGCCGAGGGCGTGCTGCCGTCCCAGCACCTGGAGAAGGCGATCGCCCAGGGCGTGGTGGACGCCGGCCGGTTCACCATCCCGCCGGGCAACGTGCAGCCCGCCAGCCTCGACCTGCGCCTGGGAGAGCGGGCCGTGCGGCTCCGGTGCAGCTTCCTGCCCGGCGACGACGCGGTGGCCGACAAGCTGGCGCACTACGCCATCGACGAGCTGGACCTGCGGGGCCGCGGCGCCGTCCTGGAGACGGGCCGCCCCTACCTGGTGGAGCTCAAGGAGCGCCTCGACCTCCCCGCGCCCATGCACGGCAAGGCCAACCCCAAGAGCTCCACGGGCCGCGTCGACGTGTTCACCCGCGTGATCACCGATGGCGGCAGGCGCTTCGACGAGGTGGCACCGGGCTACCAGGGCGGGCTCTACCTCGAGATCGTGCCGCTCTCCTTCCCGGTCCGGGTGCGCGAGGACCTGGCCCTCAACCAGCTCCGGCTGGCCGTCGGCCGGCCCCGCCTGACCGACGACGAGATCCGTCAGGCGCACGCCGCCCAGGCCCTGCTGCTCCAGGGCGGCGCCGCGGTGGCCGGCGAAGACCTGATGGTGGCGGACGGGCTCTTCCTGGGGCTGGACCTCCGGGGCGGCGCGGACGGCCGGGTCGGCTACTGCGCCCGCGACAGCGCGCCGCTGCTCGATCTCGGCGGGACCGAGGCGGTCGACCCGGACCTGTTCTGGGAGCCGGTCCGGCGCGAGGACGGGGACCGGGTCGTCCTGTCTCCCCGCCGCTTCTACCTGCTCATGTCCCGCCAGGCCGTGTGCGTCCCGCCGGGCCTGGCCGCGGAGATGACGGCGTACGACCCGACGAGCGGTGAGCTGCGCACCCACTACGCGGGGTTCTTCGACCCGGGCTTCGGGTTCGACCCGGGCGCCACGCACCACGGCTCGCGCGCCGCGCTCGAGGTGCGCGCCCACGACGTGCCGTTCATGATCGAGGACGGCCAGCCCGTGTGCAAGCTGACCTTCGAGCGGATGCTGGAGGAGCCGGTCACCCTCTACGGCACGGGCATCGGCTCGTCGTACCAGGGTCAGCGCGAGACGCTCAGCAAGTGGTTCCGCGGCGCGCACCGGCCCGTCGGCGCCGCCCTGCCCGGCTGAGGGCCGGCCCTTCCGCGGGCGCCGCCCCGTCCGGCCGAGCGCCGGCCTCCTCGCGGGCGCCGCCCCGTCCGGGCGGGGGCGCCGAGGGTCAGAGGCAGCGGGCCAGCGCGCCGACGAGGCGGGTGGCCCGGTCGTCCCCGCCGAGCCCGAACCGCAGCTGGCTCACCACGAAGCCGAACGCGACCCCGCTGTCGGGGTGGGCGAACCCCAGGGAACCCCCGGCACCCGAGTGCCCGAAGGAACCCGGGCCGAGCAGCGGCGCGAAGTCCGGGTGGTGGCACTGCAGGCCCACGCCGAAGCAGCTGTCGGCCACCAGGACCCGGTCGGGCCCGACCGCCTGCGGCGTGGCGGCCACCTCGAGCTGCTCCGGACCGAGCAGGCGGATCCCGTCGACGGGCCCGATCATCGCCGCGTACATGCGGGCCAGCGACCGGGCGTTGGTCACGCCGTTCGCCGCGGGAACCTCGGCGGCCCGGAGCTCGGGGCTGTTGAAGGGGCCGCTGCGCCCGAAGGCTCCGAAGGCGCCGTTCAGGGTGAGGGCACGGACGGCGAGGGAGCCGGGGCGCAGCATCTCCGCCCAGACCTTGACCGACCGGGGATCGGTGACCGGGCGCGGCCCGGGTGCCAGGCGGGCCGTGCGCAGGGGCGCGACGCGCGGCTCCTCGGCGGGGGGCAGGCCGATGTAGAGCTCCAGGCCGAGCGGAGCGGCTACCTCGTCGGCGAGGAAGCGGCCGATGCTCCGGCCGTCGACCCGCCGGACCAGCTCGCCGACGAGCCAGCCGAAGGTGAGGGCGTGGTAGCCGTGGTCGGTGCCCGGCTCCCAGAACGGCTCCTGCGCGGCCAGGGCGTCGACGACCGGGTCCCAGGCGAGGACCTCCTCGAACGACAGGTCGGCGTCGACGGTCGGCAGCCCGACCTGGTGCGTGAGCAGCCACCGCACGGGGACGGACCCGCCGGACCCGGCCCTGAGCTCGGGCCAGACCTCGGTGACCGGGGCGTCGAGGTCGAGCAGGCCCCGCTCGGCGAGGAGGTGGGCGCACAGCGCCGTCGCCCCCTTCGTCGTGGAGAACACGAGCTGCAGGGAGCGCTCGTCGTACGGCACCCGGTCCCGGACGCGCGCCCACCCGCCGGTCAGGTCGACGACCGGCCTGCCGTCGCGCACCACGCAGAGGCCGGCGCCGACGTCGCCGAGGTCGGTGAAGTTCGAGACGAACGCGTCGAGCACGGGCTCGAAGCCCGCCGCCACCGAGCCCTGCACGACGCCGGCCTCGCCCAGGTCCACGCGCACGGCGCCCGTGCCCCCGCGTGCCGCGGGCACCGGCGCGACGCCGGCCGTGCCGTCCCGGCTGGCGGCGCCTCGAGCCGGTGCCGCCGTGCCCGGAGACAGGGGCAAGGCTGCCAGGTCCGCGTCAGGTGCCCTCGGCCCGGGCGCCGCCCTCCCCGCCGGATCCGCTGGTCGAGACACGCCCCACGCTCCGATCCACGCTGCTCCCGGCCCCGCCGACCCGGGGGACGCCGTCCGTCGGCACCGCTGCCGATCCTGGCACGTCCGCCTCCGTCGCGCCCGGCGCGCCTGCACCCGGCCAGGTCGCCGGCGGGGCACCGCCTGCCGGCTCGCCGGGTGTGGGCCACAGTGCCTCGGGCTCGCGGCCCCTGGTCTCGGGGAGGGCGAGGAAGAGGAGCACCGTCAACGCCACCGGAGCGAAGGTGAGGACGGCGGCGACGGAGAACCGGTTGTCGGCGGTGGCGATGGCACCGAAGGCGACCAGCCCGCACACCGCGCCGAGCACCCCCGACGCCACCTGCCAGCCGGCCACCGAGGCGCGGATGGCGGTCGGCATCAGCTCGTTGGCCAGCGCGCCGGCGCCCGGGGCGAACACGGCCCCCGACGTCACGCCCAGGATGTAGCCGCAGACCAGGGCGGCAGGGCTGCCGCTGTAGGCCAGGATGGCAGACGACACGATCCCGAGCATGGCCAGGGCGGCCGCGGGCCGCCGCCCGATGGCGTCGGCCAGCCACCGGCCGGCGAGCAGGC
Source organism: Actinomycetes bacterium (assembly GCA_021798135.1). Lineage (GTDB taxonomy): Bacteria > Actinomycetota > Acidimicrobiia > Acidimicrobiales > UBA8190 > JAJZYI01. Next base: position 4,629 of record JAJZYI010000166.1, read on the forward strand.
CGAACAGGCCGAGGGCGCCGCTGGCCACGACCATGAGCGCCGTGACCGCGCCGGCGAGGTGCAGGACGTTCTGTGCGTACAGGAAGGGGAAGCTGTTCGCCGGGCCGGTCACGATCGACACGGAGAACGCCAGCAGGGCGATGACGGCCAGGCGCCGCCGGTAGGGCCGGGCCACCGCGCCCAGGACCGGGAGCGGCCGGCGCTCGCCGCGCGCGTCGCGGCGCTGCTGGACGAACCGGTCGGGTTCGGTGACCAGGCGGACGACCGCGGGGAGCACGGCCAGCGGGACGAGGGCCAGGATGCACAGGCCCCGGAAGCCCAGGGTCGACCCGGCGAAGCTGTTCAGGATGGCGGTGAGGCCGGCGCCGACCGCGTACGAGGCGGCCATGAGGGCCACGGCGGCGGCGCGGTCGCGCGAGGCGGTCTGCTCGGCGCCGATGACGGTGCTGAGCGCGGCGGACGCGCTGAGCGCGGGGCGGCCGATGGCGAAGATGGCGACGAACCACCAGAAGCTGGGGCTGGCCGCCGCCGCCGCGGTGAGGGCCAGGCCGGTGGCGCACGCGCCGATCAGGGTCCGCTTGCGGCCCAGGCGGTCGGCCCACGACGCCACCGGGAGCCCTCCCAGGGACGCCAGCCGGATGACCGCCAGCCCCACCCCGAGCGTGGTGCCCGACAGCCCCGCCTGGTCGGCGAGGCTCACGCCGTCGCTCAGGTGCCCGAACGCCGTCGCGACGTGGCCGAGCGCCGCCACCACGCCGAACTGCCCGAAGCCGGCGGCGAAGGCGACGGCGGCGACCGACAGGACCGAGGGGTCGGTCCAGCGGTGCAGCTCCAGGGCGTGGTGCTTCGAGGCGTCTGCCACAGCGTCCATGATGCGCCGTCGCCGGCGTGCCGTGCTGCACCCGGCCCGGGACGGTCGGGCGGGGCCGGCGGGCGTGCCGGGATCGGGCGTGGGTCGCGAGCCGGGCCGGGCAACCCCGGCCGTCGAGGAGACGGTGGCGCGCCCCCGCTCCGGCCGGCACCCGGCCGGACGGGAGCCCGGCGAGTGCCCGACGTCGGTGCGGGGGATGGGGCACAGCTGCTGGGCGCTCGCCGGCACGCGCTGCCCGCGCCCGCCCGGCGGTCAGGGGGTGCCGGGCGCGTTCCCCGGCGCGCTGCGGGCCGGGCCGCCGCCAGCGGCCGCGGCGGCACCGACGGCTTCCGCCATGCCCGCGGCCAGCTCCTGCATGCCCTGGAGGAACGTGTCGACGTCCGCGGTCTTGAGCTCGACCACCGGCTTCATGTCGGGCACGTAGTGCTCGAACCGCCCGCTGCCGACGGCGTCGACGATGGTCGCGGCCACGGTCTCGGCCGGCTCGAGGGGCCCCGAGTACAGCGGCGGGTCGTTCCCCGGCCGGTCCCACAGCTCGGTGTCGATGGCACCAGGCAGGACCAGCCGCACCGTCACGCCGGTGCCGGCGAGGTCGGCGGCGATCGCCTCGCTCCAGCCCGCGAGGGCGAACTTCGAGGCCGAGTAGGCCGCCTCGGTCATCACGCCGAGGCGCCCGCCCAGGCTCGAGACGTTCACCACGGTGCCGTGCCGGCGGGCGAGCATGCCGGGCAGCAGGGCGAGCGTCACGGCCACCGGCGACAGGAAGTTGGTGCGCATGGTGCGCTCCACGTCGTCGAGCGACAGGCGCTGCACCGGCCGGCGCATGGGCACGCCGGCGTTGTTGACGAGGAGGTCGAGGCCACCGGCGGCGTGCCAGGCCTGGAGCGCGACGTCACGGGCCGCCTTCGGGTCGGCGAGGTCGGCGACGATCCGGCTGGAGCCGGGAGCGGTGCGGCGGCAGTCCCGGAGCACCTCGTCGAGGCGGTCGCGCCGGCGGGCCACCAGGACCACCGTGGTGCCCCGCGCCGCGAGGAGCCGGGCGGTGGCGGCGCCGATGCCCGAGGACGCCCCCGTCACCAGCGCGGTCGCCGGTGGTGGGCCCGCCGTGCCGCTGTCGTCGGTGTCGTCGATCGCCGAGTCGGGTGCCATGTGGACCTCCGTCACCGGCCCGGATGCCGCGGGCCTGGGACTGCCATCGTGCCCCAACCGGCACGGCGCCTGCTCGTCCGTGGCGCCCGGCCGGCTGCCGGCGCCGGCTGGCGGCGCCCTGGGCGGGGCAGGGGTGCCCGAGGCAGCCGGTCGGGCCGAGGCACCGCCCGGTCCGCGGCCCGGCAGCGCCGCCAGGCTGCAGGAGTGGCCCTCACCGCCGGGCGAGGCGTGCCGCGCGGTAGGTGGCCGCCAGGTCGTGCCCGTCGCCTGCGGGCACCGGGACCGGGCCGCCGAGCGCCACGGCACCGGCGACGATCCGCGCCGTGCGCTCCACGACGGCCGTGACGTGCATGGCGTCGGCCGGCGACCGGCCCACGGCCACCATGCCGTGGTTGGCCAGCAGGACGGCACCGCGGTCCGCCAGGTGGCGCACGGCGTGCCGCCCGAGCTCGGCGGACCCGCTGGGGGCGTACTCGGCGACGGCGACGTCGCCGCCCACGACCATCGCCACCTCGTCCACGGCGGCCGGGAGCGGGCGGCGGGCGACGGCGAACATGCTGGCGTGCACCGCGTGGCAGTGGACGACGCCGGCGATCTCGGGGAAGGCCGCGTAGCAGGCCAGGTGGAGCGCCAGCTCCGAGGAGGCCGGCCACCGGCCGGCGACCAGGGTGCCCTGGCAGTCGACGACGACGAGGTCGCCGGCGGTCATCGTCCCGTAGGGCACGGAGGCGGGGGTCACGCACACCGTCCCGTCGGGGCGGCGCGCCGAGACGTTGCCCGACGTCCCTTCCACGAGACCCCGGGCCACCAGCTCTCGCACCGCGCCGAGCACGGCGCCGGCGGCGTCCTCCACGAACCGCTCGTGCATGGTCGGGGCACCTCCCTGGCGCACCGGTGGCCGGGCGGCCACCCGTCGTGCCCGTATTCGTAGCGCCGGGCCGCGCCGGGTCGCGCCGAGCCCGCCGGCGGCGCGGCGCCGCGCGGCCCGCCCGGGC
>JAJZYI010000167.1 GCA_021798135.1 Actinomycetes bacterium
GGGCCGAACGGCCCGCCACCCCGGGTGGTGACCAGAGGTGGTGCGCCGTCGCTCGGCCCGGCGGGTGGGTCCCTGCCGGCGGGCGCCGCGGGGGACGGGGCGCCGGCGGGTGCCGGGTGGGACGGGGCGCCGGCGGGTGCCGGGTGGGACGGGGCGCCGGCGGACCGCGGTCGCGCACCGCCTCGTCGGCACGCCCGGCGACACCCTGCGGCACGCCGTGCGTTCGCGAACGCGTCACGCAACGATGACGATCCGTTCACGCGCGTTTCACTGCCGCGTCACGCTGCGGACAAGGTCGGTTCACCTGCCGTCGTTACCTTCGCCTCGTGCAAACCTCAGACGAAACAACCGCAGGACCCGGCGAGGGGCCGGAGGGTGGCGACACGCCTGTGCCGGCAGCGGTGGCGCGTGCAGGCCGGCTGGCCGGCCGCCGAACCCGGGGGCGGGCCCTCGCCATGGCGGGCGTGATGGCGGTGTCCGGCGGCGCGCTCGCCGCGTGCTCGTCGGGCCACGGCACCACCGCTGGCCAGGCCGCTGCCCAGACCAAGGCCGCTGGCCAGGCCAAGACGGTGCCGCTCGTCGTGTACGCCGCCGAGGGCTACGACCAGGCCGAGGTCACGGCGTTCCAGAAGGCGACCGGCATCCCGACCAAGCTGGTCGATCACAGCACCGGCACGCTGCTCACCAAGATCCAGGCGGAGGGCAACCACCCCCAGTGGGGCCTGCTGTGGACCGACGGCGACGCAGCCTATGCCGCCCTCGACCAGCAGCACATGCTGGTCCGCGGCTTCGAGCCCACCACCGGCACGCTCACCTCGCTCGGCGAGAAGGTGGTGCCCAAGGACAAGAGCTACATCCCGACGGGGCTCACCGTCGCCGGCGCCATCATCTACAACAGCAGCGTCGTGCAGCACCCGCCGACCAGCTGGACCCAGCTGACGAGCCCCCAGTGGAAGGGCGCCGTCGGCATGAACAACCCGGCCATCTCCGGCCCTACGTACAACGTGGTGGCGGGGATCATGCACCAGCTGGGAGGCGTCAGCCAGGGTGAGGCGTTCTTCAAGCAGCTGGCCGGGAACGGCCTGCACGTCTACACCACCAACAAGGTGACGCTGACGGCGCTGCTGCAGGGCCAGATCAAGCTGGCCATCGTGCAGAACTCTGCCGGCATCGGTTTCGAGTACAAGTACCCGCAGCTGAAGGTCGCCTACCCGAAGTTCGTGACCGACCTGCCCAGCGTCATCGGCATCGACGCCAAGGTCTCGAAGGCCGAGCAGGCCGAGGCGAAGCGGTTCGCCGACTTCGTGTACTCGCCGGCCGGCCAGCAGGTGATGCTGTCGGGCGACCCGCACGGCGACTCCCTCTTCTTCCCCATCATCAAGGGGACGTCGCAGCACAAGCTGGTCCCGGCCCTGTCGACGATCCCCATCCAGTTCATCGACCCCTACACCTGGGGACCGCGGGAAGGCACCGTCAACCAGTGGTTCACCGCCAACGTGGTGAACGGGTGACCGCCGTCGCCACCCCCGGCGCTCCCGCCCGGCGCCCGTGATGCCACCTGGCGCGCGGACGCCGGGCGGCGCCCCGCCAGCCGACGGGTCGGCGGCCTCCCGCGCGGGAGGCCGCCGACCTCGGCGCGACCGACCGCCCCTCGTGGGGGCCGGCGGTGCCCTGCGCCTGTGGTCCGCCAGGGCGCGCGCCGGGCGCCTGGCGGTCGCGGTGGTGGTCGTGGTGCTGCTGGTGGTGCCGTCGGCGTGCTTCTTGGTGCAGGCGGTCTCCCCGCGCCTGTTCGGCCAGGGAGGCGCCTGGTTCACCTGGTCCAACGTCGTCCAGGCGGTGCACGACGGCCTGGGCCACGCCATGCTCGACACGCTGGCGGTGTCCCTCGCCGCCGCGCTCGTCGCCGTCACGGCCGCCGCCGGCCTGGCCGTGGTGGCCGAGCGCACCACCGCCGTCGGCCGCCGGCTGTTCGTCCTGGGCCTGTGGGCGGTGCTGCTGTGCCCTTCGTACCTCATCGCGGTGGGTTGGGAGGAGGTCGTGCTCCGGTCCGGGCTGCTCGGCGCGGCCGGCCTGTGGAGCGCCGGGGTGCAGCACACGGTCATGGGACCGGTGGGTGTCGCCGTGATCCTGGCGTTCAAGGGCACCCCGTTCGCCTACTTCGCGCTGGCCCCGTCGCTGGCAGCGGTGGGCGGGGACCTGGAGCACGCCGTGCGGGTGCACGGCGGGGGCCGGCTGGCCATGGTCAGGACCATCGGCCCGGTGCTGCTCCCGGCGGTGCTGTCGGGCTTCGTGATCGTCTTCGCCGAGTCGGTCGGCGACTTCGGCGTGGCCTCCACCATCGCCGCCAGCGCCCACTTCCCGATCGCCACCTACGTGCTGTACGAGTCCATCTCCACGTTCCCGGCCAACTTCGGCGTCGCCGCCGTGGTGGGCTGGGCGCTCGTCGCCTCCGTCGGCGGGGCGCTGGCCGTCCAGTCCGCCCTGATGCGCGGCAGGAGCTTCGCCGTGGTGTCGGGGCGCAGCCGGCCGGCGAAGCCGCGCCAGCTGCACCTGCGGGGCCAGCTGGCGGCCGTGGGCTTCGCCGGGGCGTTCTTCCTGCTGGCGCTGGGCGTTCCGCTGCTCGGCGTGGTCTCGTCGTCGTTCCTGGTCCCCTTCCGGGGCCTGCACCTGTCGTCGTTCACCCTGGCCAACTACCGGGGGCTGCTTGGCGTGCAGGGCCTGGCCGGTCCGGTGCGGTTCTCGGCGGAGATGGGCCTGGTGTGCGGCCTGTCCACCCTGGTGCTGGGGGCCGTCCTGGCCCGGGCCCTCGTGGGTGCCCGCCGGGGGGTGGCCACCCGGCTCCTGGACGTGACCCTGCTGGTGGCCGTGGCCCTGCCCGGCGTGGTGTTCGCCGCCGGCTACATCTTCGCCTACGACCTACCGGTGGTCACCAACCTCGGGATCGCCCTCTACGGCACCGTGCCCCTGCTCGGCATGGCGTACGTGGCCAACGCCGTGCCGCAGTCGACCCGGATCCTGCTCGGCCCCTTCGCCCAGGTCCAGGAGTCGCTGCTGAACGCGGCCCGGGTCCACGGCGCCGGCGCCGCCCGGGCGTGGCGCCGCGGCGTGCTCCCGCTGCTGGCCCGGCCGCTCGTGTGGGCGGGGCTGCTGGCCTTCGCCGCGCTGTTCCTGGAGCTGCCGATCTCCGAGCTGCTGGCCCCGCCCGGCGTCGTGCCGGTGTCCGTGGCGATCCTGCGGGTGCTCGGCAAGGCCGACATCGGCCTGGGCACCGCCCTGTCGGTGGTGGCCGTGGCCTTCACGCTGGCCGTGGTCGGCGTCGTCCTCGGCCTGTTCCGCCTGCTGGCACCGCCGGGGTGGCGGCGCTGGCAGTACGGGGACGACCGCGCCGGTCGTGGTGGCGGCGGGGGTGGGGGCACGACGAACGACGACGTGACCGGCGAGGCGCCGGCGTCCGCCCGGCGTGCCGCGTGAGCCGGGCCGGGGAGAGCGGCGGTCGGGTCGGGCCGCGAGACGACGGAGGAGCCAGGATCGTGCGAAACAGACTGCGACGTCCACGGCCGGCAGCGGCTGTCGGTGACAACGAGCCGGGCGACGGTGCCGCGCCGCGCATCGAGGTCTCGGCGCTGACCAAGCGGTTCGGGCAGAAGACCGCCGTCGACGGCATCGACCTGGCGGTCGAACCGGGCACCTTCCTCGTCCTGCTCGGCCCGTCGGGCAGCGGCAAGTCGACGCTGCTGCGCTGCCTGGCCGGCATCGAGCGGGCGACGAGCGGCACCATCCGCTTCGACAGCCTGCTGGTCGACGGGCCCACGGGCCACCTGCCGCCCGAGCGGCGGGACCTCGCCATGGTGTTCCAGGACTACGCGCTCTGGCCGCACCTCACCGCGGAGCACAACGTGGCCTTCGCGCTCAAGCGGCGCCAGTGCGGGCCCGACGAGCGCCGCCGCCGGTCTCGGGCCGTGCTCGCCCAGGTCGGCCTGAGCGGCCTTGAGGGCCGCTACCCGGGGCAGCTGTCGGGCGGCGAGCAGCAGCGCGTCGCCCTGGCCCGGGCGCTGGTCGGGCGGCCCGGCCTGCTGCTGTTCGACGAGCCGCTGTCCAACCTCGACGCCGACCGGCGCGAGCGGCTCCGCGTGGACATCGGGTCCATGGTCCGTGAGCAGGGAGCCACCGCCGTCTACATCACCCACGACCAGGCCGAGGCCTTCGCCCTGGCCGACGTCGTCGGCGTGCTCGAGTCGGGCCGTCTCGTCCAGATCGGGCGCCCCGAAGACGTCTTCCGCAACCCCGCGGACGCCTTCGTGGCGCGCTTCACCGGTCTGGCCGGGGAGCTCCCCGGGCGCGTCGTGGAAGGCCAGTGGGGCCGTGGCAGCGCAGGCGTGCCGTGCCGGCCCGGCTGGCCGGCGGAGATGGCCGGGAGCGGGAGCGCCGCCGCAGACGGACAGGACCGCCGGGTGGGGGTCGACATCGGCGGTGCGGTGGTGCTCGGGCGCAGCCTCGGGGAGGGTCGGCTGCAGCCGGGCCAGCCCGCTCGCGTGCTCGTGCGCCCGTCCGCCCTGCGGTTCGCCGGGTCCCGTGCAGGCGCGGTGGGCCGTGTCGACCAGCGCCACGCGGCCGGCACGGACGGGCCGGTGTCCGAGGTCGCTGCCGTCGTCCGCGACGCGGCCTTCAGGGGCTGGGGCTACGAGCACGTGATCGAGGTGGAGGGAGGCCACCTGCTGGCTGGCGTGCCGGCGGAGCACCGCATGGGGTTCGCCTCCCGGTCGACGGTGGTGCTGGCGGCGGACGGCTGCCTCGTGGTGCCGGACGGGGAGCCGTTCGGGACGCCGGCCGGGAACGAGGTCGCAGCGGCATGCGCCGACGGCAGGGAGCCGGCCCCGGCATGGGAGACCGTGCCGGCGTGAGCCGGTCCGGTGCCGTCGTGGGGCGCTCCGGTGCAGTCGTGGGGCGCTCCAGGTCTGGGACAGTCCCGTGCCGGCCGCCTGGGCCGCAAGGGGGCCACGGGCGTGGGTGGTGCCGCCCCGGCCAGCGCTCCGCGTCCCGATCGGGCCGGCGCGCCGCCTGCGGCGTGCGGTGCCCGCGTCGCGGTGCCAGGTCAGGCCAGGGGGGTCGGTGGAGTGCCCTTGCGCTCGGAGCCGAGCGGTGTGCCCTCGCCACGCGCGAAGCGGGCCAGGAGCTCCCGGTCCTGGTCGTGCGTCAGGTGGGCGGCTGCCTCGTCGACCGCCCACCACGCCACCTGGTCGACCTCGTCGTCCGCGGGCCGCTCCCGGCGGGCGGCGACCGACATGGCCCAGTAGCCGACGACCTTGGTCGCTCCGGTACCGGTCGGGTAGCGGAGCTCGCCGAGCGGGGGCCCGAGCCGGCACGTCAGGCCGGTCTCCTCCTCCACCTCCCGCAGGGCAGTGCGCTCGGGTTCCTCGCCGGGCTCGGCCTTGCCCTTCGGGAAGCTCCAGTCGTCGTAGCGAGGGCGGTGCACCACGGCGACGAGCACCCGCCCGCCGGCGTCGCGCTCCCACACCACCCCGCCGTAGGCGAGGACGGTCGGCTGGGCGTCGGCGCCGGTTCCGGAGGTGTCGGGGTCGGGGCCGGCCCCGGAGGTTCCGGGGGTCCGGCCGACGACGGGCGAGCCGCTGGCATGGGCGGCATCGCCGGCATGGGGGGCGGGCACGGCGGGGAGCGTAGCGTCCGCCGTCGGCACGCTGTGGCGCCTGCCCGGGCAGCCGCGCCAGCGGCGCCGGGGACGCCCGGCGCCGCACCCCGTGCCGAGGCGGGAGCGGAGGGCGCCACCGAGCCTTGCGACGAACACCCTCCTGCCTACGATGGAGCCCAGCCATGATCGCCGCCGTTCACACCAGCTCGGTCGTCTTGGTGGTGGCCGTCTTCCTCGCCAGCGCCGTCGAGATGGTCGAGGCGCTCACCATCGTGCTGGCCGTGGGTGTGACCCGCGGCTGGCGCACGGCGCTGTCGGGGGCGGCCGGCGCTGTCGTCGTCCTCGGCGCGCTGGTCACCGCCGTGGGGCCGGCGCTGGTGCACGTGCCCCTGTCGGTGCTCCGGCTCGCCGTCGGCGGCCTGCTCCTGGTGTTCGGCCTGCAGTGGCTGCGCAAGGCGGTGCTGCGGGCGGCGGGTCTGAAGGCCAAGCACGACGAGGACGCCATCTTCGCCGAACAGGTCGCGGAGCTGTCCGGCGGGTCGTCTCCCGGCGGCGGCCCGGGCACCCCGGCAGGGGCGGCGGGGCAGGGGCAGTCCCGGAGGTCGGGGTCGCTCGACCGGACCGGGCTGGTCGTCGCCTTCAAGGGCGTGTTCCTCGAAGGGCTGGAGGTCGTCGTCGTCGTGCTGACCCTCGGGTCGACGTCGCACGACGTGCCGCTGGCGGCGCTCGCCGCAGGCGCGGCCGTGGTGCTGGTGGCCGTCGTCGGGCTTGCCGTGGCTCGCCAGCTCTCGAGCGTCCCGGAGAACGCCATGAAGATGGCGGTCGGCCTGATGCTCGTGAGCTTCGGCACCTTCTGGAGCGGCGAGGGTGTGCACGTCCACTGGCCGGGCGCCGACGCGGCCATCGTCGCCCTGGTGGCCTTCTACGGGCTGGCGGCCTGGCTGCTCGTCCGCCTGTTGGCCGCCCGGCCGCGACCGATCGCCGAACGCGTCGCGGAGGTGGAGCATGCGTGAGCGCAGCTGGCCTGTCCGTGCCGTCGCCGGGTTCGGGCGGTTCTGGGTCGACTTCCTGGTGGGCGACACGCCGGAGCTGTTCGTGGGCGCCGTGCTGGCGCTCGGCATCGCCGCCGGCGTCGCCGCGTCGGGGAGCGTCGGCGCGTCGGTGGTTGCCGTGGCGTTCCTGCCACTGGCTGTGCTGGGGGTGCTGAGCGCCTCCCTGCTGCGGGCGCGGCGGGGCGGCAGCGGCTGACGCTGCGGAGCGGGTGACCCCTGCCCGGCGTACCGGGCCGCTGGGTGCCCCGTGCACGCCCTCGGAGCGTCGTCGGTTCGCGCTCTGCGTGGGAATTGCCGGGCAGCCGGGGACGCGTTGTGCGCGAACAGGCCTCGCATCAGCACAAAAAGTGGTCCACACGGTGGGTGAAGCGGTACGGTAGACCAGCCGGGTGGCGAGGAGCTGCTTCCCGGCGGGGCACACGCCGAGCACCGCCCAGGCGAGGTTGGCGACAGCGAAGCGCGATGTTCCTTTCCGGGCGGCTGTCGCGCCGTCCGGCAAGAGGGCAACGATGCTGGAGTCCCTGGCCGTGATCGGTGACGACGCGAAGTCGGTGTGCGAGTTCGGAGGCGGCAGCGAACGGGCTCCCGTCCCGGCGCCGCCCGTGGAGCAGGCGCTGCCGTCGGAGGTGTGGGCGGGTCTCGTCCGCAGCGTCCAGGCCCTGTCGGCCACCGTGGCGGACCTCCCCCTGACGCTGCGCCGTCCGACGGTGGACGCCGCCGTCGCCATCGCCGAGGAGGTCGGCCTGGCCACGGGCTGGCTCGTCCGCCACGCCCTGGCGTCGTCGCACCCGGAGCGGGGCGGCGACGCGCCGGTCCGGGGATCGCCGGCCGTCGGAGCGCCGCCGCTGGCCGGCACCGGTGGCGGACCGGGCGGTGTGCAGGGCGGCTCGGCCGGCGGTGTGCAGGGCGGCTCGGCCGGCGGTGTGCAGGGCGGCTCG
>JAJZYI010000168.1 GCA_021798135.1 Actinomycetes bacterium
CGCCGCCGGCGCGGGCCGGCTGCACCGGGCCCGGGCGGAGCCGCCGGGCCCTGGTGGAGGGGCCGGGCGGCCGTCGGAGCGGGTGGCGGGCGCCGGGTACGATCGGCGCCGCGGCCGTGCAGCACGGTCGCCCTGCGGATCCCGGCGGTGCACGGAGCCGCCGGGCAGCCGCCCCGGAGCCGGGGCCGCCCCGGCCCGTCAGACGATCGCAGAGGAGACCGGACCCGTGACCACCGACATCGCCGCGCTGCTGGGCGACGAGGCAGACGCCCTGCTCGGCCACACCTGCTCGGGCGTTCCCTCCAGCTCGCTCGTCCTGCCCGGACCGGACTTCATCGACCGCGTCTTCCTCGACACCGACCGGCCCGTTCCCGTCGTCCGGAACCTGGCGTCGGTGTTCGGCACCGGGCGCCTCGCCGGCACGGGGTACCTGTCCATCCTCCCCGTCGACCAGGGCATCGAGCACTCGGGCGCGGCCAGCTTCGCCAAGAACCCGGCGTACTTCGACCCGGCGCACCTCTGCGAGCTGGCCGTGGAGGGCGGCTGCTCCGCCATCGCCACCACCCTGGGTGGGCTCGGGGCGGTCGCACGGCGCTACGCCCACCGCATCCCGTTCATCGTCAAGCTGAACCACAACGACTTCCTGCACTATCCGAACACCTACGACCAGGTGATGTTCGGCTCCGTCCGCCAGGCGGCCGACCTCGGCGCCGTCGGCGTGGGCGCAACCATCTACTTCGGCAGCGAGCAGAGCGACCGCCAGCTCCAGGAGGTGTCCGCCGCCTTCGCCGAGGCGCACCGGCTGGGGCTGTTCACCGTGCTGTGGTGCTACCTGCGCAACCCGGCGTTCAAGACCGCGGACGCCGACTACCACGTCGCCGCCGACCTCACCGGCCAGGCCAACCACATCGGCGTCACGATCGAGGCCGACCTCATCAAGCAGAAGCAGCCGGAGACGAACGGTGGGTACCGGGCGCTGGGATTCGGGAAGACCGACCCCCTCGTCTACGACGCGCTGACCACCGACCACCCCATCGACCTCACCCGGTGGCAGGTGCTGAACTGCTACGCGGGGCGCATCGGCCTCATCAACTCCGGTGGCGAGTCCAAGGGTGCCGGCGACCTCGGGCAGGCGGTGCGCACCGCGGTCATCAACAAGCGCGCCGGCGGCACCGGGCTGATCGTCGGGCGCAAGGCGTTCCAGCGGCCCCTCGCCGAGGGCGTCGAGCTCCTGCACGCCGTGCAGGACGTGTTCCTGGACCCGGCCGTCACCATCGCCTGAGCCGGTCGCCGGGCGCACCCTGCCGCCGCGCCCCGGCCGACCGCGGATTGCGTCGATCAGGTTTCGATCCGAGGTCGCTCAGGTGACGGTCAGGCACGAGCTAAGCTCGGTCCCGTTCCTGCGGGCCCATTCGGCTGTCTCCGACGACGACCAGCGGTGTGGGTCCGGAGACTGCCCGCGTTCGAACCGGGAGGACCCGTGTCCACCGTCATCCCCCGCCAGACCAAGGAGCTCGACCGGGTCGTGGTGCGCTTCGCCGGTGACTCCGGCGACGGCATGCAGCTGACCGGCAGCCAGTTCACGACCGTGAGCTCGCTGTTCGGCAACGACACCGCGACGCTGCCCGACTTCCCCGCCGAGATCCGTGCGCCCGCCGGCACCCTCGCCGGCGTGTCGGCCTTCCAGGTCCACATCTCCGACCACGACATCCTGACGCCCGGGGACGCCCCGAACGTCCTGGTCGCCATGAACCCCGCCGCCTTGCGGGCGAACATCGGCATCATGGCCGCCGGCGGCACGGTGATCGTCAACTCCGACGCCTTCGACGAGCGCTCCCTGGACAAGGCGGGCTACGAGGCGAACCCGCTCGGCGACGGCAGCCTGGCGTCGTTCACGGTGTACGAGGTGCCGATGACCTCCCTGACCATGGAGGTGGGCAAGGAGGTCGGCGTCAAGCCGCGTGACGCCGAGCGGTCGAAGAACTTCTTCGCGCTGGGGCTCGTGAGCTGGCTGTACAGCCGCCCGGTGGAGCCGACGCTCGACTGGATCGCCAAGCGCTTCGCGGGCCGCGACGACGTGCGCGAGGTGAACGCTCGGGCCTTCAAGGCGGGCTACCACTTCGGCGAGACCGCGGAGCTGTTCGACTCGAACTACCAGGTGCGCCCGGCGCCTGCCGAGCCGGGGACCTACACCAACGTCACCGGCAACACCGCCCTGGCGTGGGGGCTCATCGCCGCGGCACAGCAGGCGAAGCTGCCCCTGTTCCTGGGCTCGTACCCGATCACGCCGGCCTCCGACATCCTGCACGAGCTGTCCAAGCACAAGAACTTCGGTGTCCGCACGCTGCAGGCCGAGGACGAGATCGCGGGCATCGGCACGGCCATCGGCGCCGCCTTCGGCGGGTCGCTCGCCGTCACGACCACGAGCGGGCCGGGTCTCGACCTCAAGTCCGAAGCGCTGGGCCTGGCCGTCAACCTGGAGCTGCCCCTGGTCGTCGTGGACATCCAGCGCGGCGGACCGTCGACGGGCCTGCCGACCAAGACCGAGCAGTCCGACCTGCTGCACGCCATGTACGGGCGGCACGGCGAGTCCCCCGTGCCGATCGTCGCTGCCCGCACCCCGTCCGACTGTTTCGGCGCGGCGGTGGAGGCGGCCCGCATCGCGGTGACGTACCGCACGCCGGTGATCCTGCTGTCCGACGGCTACCTGGCCAATGGCTCCGAGCCGTGGCACCTGCCCGACCTGGCCGACCTGCCCGCCATCGACGCGGCCTTCGCCACCGAGCCCAACCACACCGACGACGAGGGCAACCCGGTGTTCTGGCCCTACGAGCGCGACCCGGAGACGGGCGCCCGCCCGTGGGCCGTGCCCGGCACCCCCGGGCTCGAGCACCGCATCGGCGGCCTGGAGAAGGCCCACGGCTCCGGAACCGTGTCGTACGACACCATGAACCACGAGCGCATGACCCACGAGCGCGCCGACAAGATCGCCGGCATCGCCAGGGGCATCGCGCCGGTGGAGGTCGACGACCCGGGCGGCGTCGGCGGCGCGCCGGTGCTCGTGCTCGGCTGGGGGTCGACGTACGGGGCCATCGCCGCCGGCGTGCGGCGGGTCCGGGCCAGGGGCCTGGCCGTCGCCCACGCCCACCTGGTCCACCTCAACCCGTTCCCGGCCAACCTGGGCGACGTCCTGCGCGCCTACCCCACGGTGCTCGTCCCCGAGACGAACCTGGGACAGCTGGCCCGGCTGGTCCGGGCCGAGTACCTGGTCGACGCCCGGCCCGTCTCCAAGGTCCAGGGCCTCCCCTTCCGGGCGGCGGAGATCGAGGCGGCGGTGCTGCAGGCGCTCGGGACCGACACGAGCGTGCACGGCGACGAGGGGGACGTCGCCAGCTGACCGCTGGCCGGGCCCCGACCGGGCCGGCCCCGACGAGACGACGAACGACGAGACGAGGAGCACGACAGCGATGACCGACGTGGCGGTCCCCATCACCACCCGCAAGGACTGGGCATCGGACCAGGAGGTCCGCTGGTGCCCGGGCTGCGGCGACTACTCGATCCTGGCCGCCATCCAGATGCTGCTGCCCGAGCTCGGGGTTCGGCGTGAGAACACCGTGTTCGTGTCGGGCATCGGCTGTGCTGCCCGGTTCCCGTACTACATGAACACGTACGGCATGCACTCCATCCACGGGCGGGCGCCGGCGATCGCCACGGGGCTCGCCGTGACCCGGCCCGACCTCGACGTCTGGGTGGTGTCGGGCGACGGCGACGCGCTGTCCATCGGCGGCAACCACCTGATCCACGCCCTGCGCCGCAACGTGAACATCAAGATCCTGCTGTTCAACAACCAGATCTACGGGCTCACGAAGGGGCAGTACTCGCCGACGTCCGAGCAGGGCAAGGTGACCAAGTCGACGCCGTTCGGCTCGCTCGAGACGCCCTTCAACCCGATCAGCGTGGCGCTCGGGGCCGAGGCCACCTTCGTCGCCCGCACCCACGACATGGACCGCAAGCACATGCAGGAGATGTTCCGCCGGGCGCACGCGCACCGCGGGGCGGCCATCGTCGAGATCTACCAGAACTGCAACGTGTTCAACGACGGCGCGTTCAACGCCATCACCGGGCGCGACAACCGGGCCGACATGCTCATCCCGCTCGAGCACGGCCAGCCCATCCGCTTCGGTGCCGACGGCCAGCGGGGCGTGGCCATGCCCGCCGACGGGCGGCTGCAGCTGGTCGACGTGGCCGAGGTCGGGGAGGACGCCGTGCTCGTCCACGACGAGGCGCGCGACGACCCCGGTCTGGCGTTCGCCCTGTCGCGGCTGTCGCGGGGCCCGTTCGAGCCGACGCCGATCGGGGTGTTCCGGGACGTGCAGCGGCCCGAGTACGGCGACGGCATGGCCCGGCAGCTCGTCGACGCGCAGGAGCGCAAGGGCCCGGGCGACCTGGCCTCCCTGCTGGCCTCGGGCGGCACCTGGACGGTCGGCTGAGCCACCGGCGGCCGCGCCCGGTGCCGCACACGCCGGCGCCTGGCGCCGGTGCGCAGCGCACGTGCCCGCGGGAGGACTCGCAGGGCGCGCCCGGCCGGCCTGTCAGGCGGGCCCGGCGGGGTCGAACGCCCGATAGACCATGCCGGTGCGCGGCTTGGGCGAGAAGTAGGTGGACTTCGGCGGCATCCGCCGCCGCGACGCCGCCCACTCGCCGATCGTCCCGACCGGGACCGGGCGCAGCAGGAAGGCGGCGACGGCCGCGCCGGAGGCCACCGCGGCCACGGCGCGGTCGCGGTCCGCCTCGAAGCCGACGGTGGCCCCGGCGAGGGTCGCCGTGACCTCGCGGACGGTCGCCGGGTCGAGGTCGGTGCCCGCCGCGGCGACCGTGGCGGCGCTGGCGCGCAACGACCAGCACCGGTCGGGGGTCACGAGCAGCAGGGAGCCCGGCGGTTCCGGCCCTGGCACCGGGGTCATGGTGAAGCGGCCGGCGGTGGCCTCGGCGACCGCCGCGGGCAGGACGTCGCCGTGCACGGTGCGGTGGATGGCGCCGACCGTCAGCTCGCCGGGGGACAGCTCCACGACCAGGGCCATGACCCACCCCGCGGGCTCGGCGTCGGCGCCCGGCGGGACGAGCTGGCGCAGCTCCTGGGCGTGGCGCAACGCGGTGTGGTACCGGTGGTGGCCGTCGGCGACCACCACCGGCGCGGTCTCGACGACCTCGCAGATGTCGGCGACCTCGGCCGGGTCGTCGACCACCCACAGGTCGTGGACGACGCCGTCGGCCGCCGCCGTGGCGTCCGGAGGCCGGCCGTCGCGGGAGCGGGCACCCAGGCCGGCGGCGAGCGACAGCCCCCAGATGGGGGACAAATTGGCCCGGCAGGCGCGCAGCAGGGCCAGCCGGTCGGTGGTGTCCCTGGCGATCGTCTCCTCGTGGGGCAGGACGTCGCCGCCCTCGGGGTCGCACCGCAGCAGGCCGACCACGCCGCTCGTGGTGCGGCCGTCGGCCGCGGTCATCCGGTAGCGGTAGAGCGACTCGGCAGGGTCGGCGCGCAGCGTGCCGTCGGCCCGCCACGCCGCCAGGCGGGCGGCCGCCGCCGCGTAGCGGTCGAGGCCGTGGGCAGGGTCCGGCTCGGGCAGCTCCACGTGGACGGCGTTGGCCGGATGGCGCCGTGCCAGCGCGGCGCGCTCCTCGGCGCCGATGACGTCGTAGGGTGGCGCCACCAGGTCGTCGAGCGGACCCGGTACGCGGTACCGGAGGCCGCGGAAGGGGCGGAAGCCGGGCACCGACCCTGCGTAGCACACCGGCACGCCCTGCGCCCTCCCGATGGGACAGGGAACCTCACGTTGGCGTAAACTTCTCGCGTGACCACGAGCGAGGAGGACCAGGCCCCGGCGTCGCTGCGGATCGGGGAGGCGGCCGAGCGAGCGGGGGTCTCGTGCCGGACGCTGCGCTACTACGAGGAGCTCGGCCTGCTCGCACCGTCGCTGCACTCGGCCGGCGGCGCTCGCCGCTACACCGAGGTCGACCTGGCGCGGCTGGTGCGCATCCGGGAGCTGCAGGAGCTGCTGGGCTTCGACCTCGGCGAGATCGGCGAGATCCTGCAGGGCGAGGACCAGCTGGCCGACATCCGGAGCCAGTACCAGGCGGCGAGCACGGCCGGGCGGCGCGAGATGCTGGACTGGGCCGTCGGGATCAACGACCGGCTGCGGACCCTGGTCCGCACCAAGCAGGAGCGCCTGGCCGGCATGATGGCCGAGCTCGAGGCCAAGGCGCAGCGCTACCGGACGCTCAGCGCCGAGCTCACTGCCGAGCTCGAGCGCTCGGCCGAGCTGCACCCGGCGGACCCGGTGGCGCGCTGACCGGGCCGGCCGCCGGCGCGGCGGCCACCGCCTCCACCTGGCGGAGCCGGGCTGACGTCGCCGCGGCGACGGCGAGGAGCATGCTGGCGCCGGCGAACCCGGCGCCGAGCAGGGACACGCCTGTCCAGCCGGCCCGGGCCCACACGGTGCTGGCCAGCGCGGAGCCGGCGGCGCCGCCGACGAAGTAGCAGGTCATGTAGACGGCCGTCACCCGGCTGCGGGCCTCCGGCAGCAGCCGGTAGACGGCGCCCTGGTTGGTGATGTGGAGGCCCTGGGCGCCGATGTCGAGCAGCACGACGCCGACGACGAACGCGCCGAGGGAGCGGTCGCCGAGCCACAGGGGCAGCCACGACACCGTCAGGGCCACCGTCGCGAGGAGCGTGGAGGACCGGAGCCCCCCGCGGTCGGACCGGCGTCCCGCCGCCGAGGCGGTGAGCGCACCGGCCGCGCCGGCCAGGCCGAACAGCCCGATGACGGCCGGTCCGGCGTGGTAGCGGGAGCTCAGGAGGTAGGCCATCGACGTCCACAGGACGCTGAAGGTGGCGAACCCGAGCAGGCCGAAGGCGGACCGCAGGCGGATGAGCGGTTCGCGCACCACGAGCGCGGCGGTCGAGCGCAGTGCCGCGGCGTAGCCCAGGCGGTGCTGCGGCTGCCACGCGGGCAGCGCGGCGCGAAGCACCACCGCCTGCAGCAGCATCGCCGCCGCTGCCACCAGGTAGACGGTGCGCCACGTGCCGATCTGCGCCAGGGCCCCGGCGACGGTGCGGGCCAGCAGGATGCCCACCAGCAGGCCGCTCATGACCATGCCGACGACCCGGCCGCGCTCCTCGTCGGCGGCCAGCGAGGCGGCGAGCGGCACCAGGACCTGGGCGAGGACGGTGGTGAGGCCCACAGCCGCGGCGGCCGGCAGCAGCACGCCCGCCGACCCCGCCAGGCCGAACCACACCAGCCCGCCGGCCGTCACCACGCTCAGGCCGACCACGAGGCGGCGACGCTCCACGACGTCGCCGAGCGGCAGGAGCAGGAGCAGGCCGGCGGCGTAGCCGAGCTGGGCGACGGTCACCACCAGGCCGGTGACCGACGGCCCGACGTGCAGGTCGCGCCCGATGAGTGGGAGCAGCGGCTGCACGAAGTAGTTGTTGGCGACGGCGGTGCCGGTGGCCGCCGCCATCACCAGGACCGTGCCGCGCCGCAGCGAGCCCCCGCCGCCGGCCGCCGCGCCCGTGGTGCCCCCGGCCCGGTCCACCGCCGGTGCCCGC
>JAJZYI010000169.1 GCA_021798135.1 Actinomycetes bacterium
CCGGACGCACAGGGTTCGCCGCCCGGTGGCCTCCGCTGTCAAGGGTTGGGTGGCCGAGAGGCCGTGGTGGCCGAGAGGCCGTGGTGGCCGAGAGGCCGTGGTGGCCGAGAGGCCGTGGTGGCCGAGCGGCCGTGGTCGCAGACGCCGTGGTGCCCGGTCCGCCCGGCCCGGGCCCTGGCCCGGCCTCTGCTCGGGTCACTGGGCCCAGGGAGGGGCAATCCGCGACCCGTCGGCCATGACGGCTTCGAGGCCAGGCGTCGTCGTAACCCAGGCGCTCGCTCCAGCTTGGTGGCTGTCGACGCGAAGCTCGCTGCCAGCGGGCACGAGGACGACGTCGCCGGCTCCGGCTTCGATCTCGTCACCGTCGAGGGTGACGTGGAGCCGACCCTGGAGCACCAGGACGATCTCGTCACGGTTCGGTCGGTGGGCGACGCCCTCGGTTCCGGCGGGGACGTCCAAACGCCAGGCGCACAGCTGCGTGCTCCCTCGGGAGGGCGCGACGTACGACGAGAAGCGCGATCCGTGCGTCTCGAACAGGGTCGCGTCGGCGGCTCGGAAGACGGGCATGACGGCTCCTCTACTAGACAAGCACCTTGTCCATATAGACAAGCGGACTGTCTGGCGTCTGTCAACATGGTGGGGTGAGCGACGACGGGTGGGACACGGCCGTTGCGGTCTTGCGCGTGGCAGCGCAACTCGTCGACGGGATCCAGGAAGGCCTGGAGCGACGGGGCTTCGACGACATCCGCCCAGCGCACGGGTTCGCCTTCGTGCGCATCAGTGCAGGCGACGCGACGACCGCGGACGTGGCCGTCCATCTCGGGATCACGAAGCAGGCCGCAGGGCAGCTCGTCGACCACCTCGTCACGCGTGGCTACGTCGAGCGCCGTCCGGACCCACGCGACGCCAGGGCTCGGCTCCTCGTGCTCACCGCCCGCGGATGGGCCTGCACCGCGGCAGCCGAGGAGGCCGCCGCCGAGACTGCCGAGCGCTGGAAGCGCCGGCTGGGCCCGTCGACGTACCGCCACCTGGCGACAGCCCTCGGTGCGCTCGTGGAGCCTGGTCGGCTGCGGCCGACCTGGTGAGACGCCCGACTGCCGGCGCCCGCCGCTCAGCGCTCGGCGGCGCGTGACACGGCCACCAGCCGGTCGAGCACGGCGGCGGCACGGCCCGAGTCGAGCGCGTCCGTCGCCAGCGACAGGCCGCCGGCGACGTCCTCCGCCTCGCCGGCGACGACGAGCGCGGCCGCCGCGTTCAACAGGACCACGTCGCGGTGCGGCCCCTGGGCGCCCTCCAGGACTCGCCGGGCCAGCGCCGCGTTGGTGGCGGCGTCGCCCCCGCGCAGGTCCGCCACGACCGCCGGCGCCAGCCCGAAAGCTGCGGGGTCGACCGACAGCCGACGCACCCGCGGGTCGAGCCCGGCAGCCGAACTGGCCGGCCCAGCACCACCCGGCCCAGCACCACCCGGCCCAGCACCACCCGGCCCAGCACCACCCGGCCCAGCACCACCCGGCCCAGCACCACCCGGCCCAGCACCACCCGGCCCAGCACCACCTGCTGCCGGGCCGCCCGCGCCACCGGGTCCCGCGGGGCCGTCGGGCGGCGCCGCGGCGGCCGCGTCGAAGAAGAGCACGTCGCTCGGGCCCGAGGTCGACAGCTCGTCGAGCCCGTCGGCGCCGTGGACGACCATGGCCCGGCGCGCACCGTTGGCGACCAGCACCCCGAGCATCTTCGGTGCCATGGCAGGGTCGCTCACGCCCACCAGCTGCAGCCGGGCCCGAGCCGGGTTGGCCAGCGGCCCCAGGAAGTTGAACACGGTGGCGATCCCCAGCTCGCGCCGCACGGGGACGACATGGCGCATAGCCGGGTGGAAGCGCGGCGCGAAGCAGAAGCCGATGCCGGCCTCCGCCACGCACCTGGCGACGCCGGCCGGCCCGAGGTCGATGACGACGCCCAGGGCCTCGAGCACGTCCGCCGACCCTACCGACGACGACGCCGCCCGGCCGCCGTGCTTGCACACCGGGACGCCGGCGCCCGCGACCACCAGCGCGGCGATCGTCGACACGTTGATCGACGCGCTGCGGTCGCCGCCGGTGCCGCACGTGTCGACGACGTCGCCGTCGACGTGCAGCGGCTCGGCGTGGTCGAGGAACGCCCGGACGAAGCCGGTCATCTCCTCTACCGTCTCGCCCTTGGCCCGCAGGGCCACGGCGAACGCCGCCACCTGGGCCGGCGTGGCCTGGCCGCCGAGCACCTGGCTGACCGCGAGCTCGGCCTCAGCCACCGACAGGCCCTGGCCGGCCAGGAGACGGCCGAGCAC
This sequence comes from Actinomycetes bacterium, assembly GCA_021798135.1. Classification (GTDB taxonomy): domain Bacteria; phylum Actinomycetota; class Acidimicrobiia; order Acidimicrobiales; family UBA8190; genus JAJZYI01. The sequence continues at coordinate 2,321 of JAJZYI010000169.1, forward strand.
CCCGGGCCACCCGCCCAGCTCCTCGAAGCTCGCCTCCGAGGCCGCTGCCGTCAGTCCCACCACAGGTCCCGGTCGAGCACACCCCGGCCGATCAGGCCGAGCTGCACCTGGCTGGTGCCCTCCACGATCGTGAGCTGCCGGGCGTCGCGGTACCACTGCTCCGTGGGGTGGTCCTCCATGTAGCCGGCCGCGCCGAGCAGCTGCACCGCCAGGCCCGAGGCCCGGACCGCGAGCTCCGTGGCGTGGTACTTGGCCATCGACAGGTACGGGACCCACTCCTTCGTGAACCTGCCCTGGTCCGCCAGCCACGCCGAGCGGTAGGTCAGCAGGCGGGCCGCCTCGATGTCCACGGCGCACCGGGCGATCTCCCACTGGATGCCCTGGAAGTCCGCGATGGTCCGGCCGAACGCCGGGCGCTCCTGGACGTAGCGGGTCGCGTACATGAGCGCGCCCTCCGCCAGGCCGATGCCCCGCGCCGCCACGATCGGCCGCATGGAGTTCAGGCCGAGCATGGCCAGGCGGAAGCCGCCGACCTCGCCGATCACGTTGGCCGGCGGGACCCGCACCGAGTCGAGCAGCAGCTCGCCGGTGTCGACGCCCTTCACCCCCATCTTGTGGTCGGTCCGGCCGACCGACACGCCGTCCCACGACCGCTCGACCACGAACGCCGTGATCGAGTCGTGGGCACGGCTGGACGGGTCGCCGGTCTTCGCGAACACCGTGTACCAGTCGGCCTCGCGCACTCCGGACATCCAGCACTTGGTGCCGGTGAGGATCCAGCCGCCCTCGACGTCGGGGTCGGGGACGGCCCGGGTCCGCATCCCGGCCACGTCCGAGCCGGCCTGGGGCTCCGACAGGCCGAAGGCGGCCCGCTGGGTCCCCTGGGCGATGCCCGGCAGGTACCGCTGCTGCTGCTGCTCCGACCCGGCGATCATGACCGGGCCGGTCGGGAGCCGCGTGAGCAGGAGCATGAGGGCGGCGGCGTTGGAGTACTTGGCCACCTCCTCGATGGCGATGGTGAGCCCGAGGATGCCCGCGCCCGAGCCGCCGTAGGCCTCCGGGATGCAGAGCCCGAGGAGCCCGGCGTCGCGGAACGCCTCGAAGAGGTCCTGCGGGTACCCCCCGCTGCGATCGATCTCGCGGGCCCTGGGCGCCACCTTGTCCTGGGCGAGGCGGCGCACCGTCGCCTGCAGCTCGGCCAGCTCTGGGGAGAGCGCGAAGTCCATGCGGGCAGGCTATTGCCCCGCGCCGTGGCACGAAACCCGGAGCACGCGGGGGCTCACCCCGTCGTCAAGGCGGCGTTGCGCCACGCCGCGTGCATGGTCGCGATGGCCGCCCACCCGCCCGGCGCGCGGCGCGGCGCCGCGCCGGTACGAGCGGCCGGTCGACCGGCCAGGACGCCGGCTCGTCAGGCCGACTTGCGACGCTGTCGCAGGATGCGACGGCGCTCCCGCTCGGTCGCTCCGCCCCAGACGCCCTCGCGCTCGCGGTGCCCCAGCGCGTGCTCCAGGCACGCCTGGCGGACCGGGCACACTGCGCAGATCGCCTTGGCCTCCTCGGCGTCCTCGTCGGACACCGGGTAGAAGACCTCGGGGTCGATGCCCCGACAGGCGGCTCGCTTGCGCCAGGTAGCGGTCGGAAGGGCGGTCATGGGGATCACATCCTCGGGCGCGGTGCCCGTCTGTCGTCGTGGCAGGGAACCGCCGGCCGCACACGGCGCACGCGACGCTCCTGCGCGGAAAACGGCGGAACATTGAGTATGACCGATTGCAGCGCTCGTGTAAAGACCGGGCATGCTCCCTGAGCAGGGAGTCCCCGCGCTGCGGGGGTCATGCGCCACACGCTGCGTTCACTTGTGCACACAAGCGCAGGAACGCCGGCGCCGTGACCCTCGCCGGCGCCAGGTGCGTCGGGGCCATCACCACGAGCGGCTGCTGGCGGGCCGGCCCACCGCCCCAGCCGGTGCGATCGCCGGGCCGCGGACGTGCCGGCCGACGTGCCAACGGAGGCGCCAGCCGAGGTGCCGCGATCGCCGTGCCGGCCGACGTGCCAGCCGACGCGCCGGCCGGCCTGGTCGCCGGCCCTCGTGGATGGTTCAGACCAGCTCGTCGCCGGCTCGAGCCAGCACGATCTCGCCCTGGGCCTCCAGGTCGCGCGCGACCTTGGCCACGTTCGCCTGCGCGTTCTCGACGAGCGACAGCCGGGTCGGGCCCAGGAGCTCCATCTCCTCCACGAGGTCCTGGCGGGCCCGGTCAGAGACGTTCGACAGGAAGCGCTCGCGCGTCTCGTCGCCCGCGTTCTTGAGCGCGGCCGCGAGCTCCTTCGGCGGCACGTGCTGCAGCACGCGCTGCAGCGTCCGGTCGTCGAGGCGCGCCACGTCCTCGAAGGAGAACATGAGGTCGCGGATCTCGTCGGCGAGCGCACTGTCGACCTCCGAGAGCCCGGTGAGCACCCGCTTCTCCACGCTCCGCTCGCTCGAGTTGAGGATGTCGACCAGGCACTGCGTGCCGCCCACGCGCGCGATGGCGTCGCCTCCGGCGGTGATGAGCATCGACAGCTGGCGGTCGAGCACGTCGGCGACCACCCGGACGGCCTCGGGCGCGAGCCTGCGCATGCGCCCGATGCGCCCGACGAGGTCCGACCGCTGGTCCGGCTCCAGGTGCTCGAGGACCCGGGCGGCGGTGACCGGCGAGACGTTGGCGAGCACCAGCGCGCCGACCTGCAGGTGCTCGTTGGCGAGCACGCCGGCGAGCAGCGCGGGGTCGATCTGGTCCAGGAAGGCGAGCGGCCCGCCGTGATGCGCCTGGTCCCCGACGTCGGCGAGCACGGCGGCCGCGCGCTCGGAGCCCAGGCGGTCCTCGAGCAGCCGGCGGGCGACCTGCGGACCCCCCTGGCGCACCGAGGCCATCGACGCCATCGCGGTCTCGAACTCGCCGAGCACCTTGGCCTGCTCGTCGTGGCTCACCTGCGGCAGCCTGGCCACCTCGGCCATCAGGACCACGACCTCGCTCTCGGTCATGAGGCGCAGCACCTTGGCGGCGCGTTCACCACCTGCCCTGGCGAGCACCAGGGCGGCCTTCTGCACGCCGGTCAGCGAGCGCACCGAGCCGCCTCAGAACGCGGCCAGCAGCATCCGGCCGGCGCCGTAGCCGTCGACCCGGACGTCCAGGTTGTGGGGCTCGGCGGCGGCGGCCATCCGGTCGTCGTTGGGCAGGGCCTCGAAGTCCGCGTGGACCGACACCCCCGCCAGCACCCGACGGCGGGCCGACGTGCTGACCACGCTGGCGAGGACGTTGGCGACCTCGGCGAAGTTCTCGGTGATCGCCTCGGGCAGCACGCCGCTGTCGGCCCACTCGCCGGCGGCGGTCGCCGGCAGCATGGACAGGGCGGCGCCGGCAGCGGCCGCGAGCCCGACCTCGGCCACGCACATGGCCTCGTCCTGACCGTCCGGGCCCACGTACCGGGCCGCCACGCGGGCGAGCTCCCTGCGGGGCGGGCCCTCGGACGCCTCCACCTGCACCGCCCGGCCGAGCAGGCCGCCGAGCACGGCAGCCACCTGGTCGGTGACGTCGCCGCCGCCGCCGGCGCCGGCGGTGGCGTGCGTGGCCGACCCTCCCGTCGCGATGGCGATGGCGTCCGCCAGGTCGTCGCCCTTGAACGGCTTGGTCACGACGAACGAGGCGCCCGCGTCGAGCGCCTGCCGCCGGATGTCGGCGCCCGCTTCCGAGGTGACGAAGCCGAACGGCCCGGGCCAGCCCTGGGCCCGGAGCCAGCGCAGCAGCTCCAGGCCGGTCGCGCCCGGCATGTTCCAGTCGCAGAGGACCAGGTCGACGACCTCGGCCGTGAGCGCGCCCGCGGCCGCCGAGACGTCCTCGGCCTCCAGCACGTCCACGTCGCCGACGGCGCGCCGCAGCTCCCTGCTGACGATCATGCGCATCGCCCTGCTGTCGTCGACCACCAGAATTCGCATCGTCGTTCCTTTCTCGCCCGTCGTGCCCGCGTCAGGTCGACCACACGCGGACCACGACGGCCTCCGACCCCCACTGCAGGTGGGCCGCTCCGACGAGCCGAGCGCCCTCGGGCCGGTCGGCCGGCTGCGACACGGTGCCGACGACGGGGAGCGACAGGTCCGTGGGAACCGGCAGGAGCGCCTTGACGTTCCCCCCGACCACGTTGGCCAGCTCGCCGACCGCGTCCTGGACCTCGGCCGGGCCCAGGTCGGCGTCGTCCAGGCCGAACATCACCGCGGCCGCGCGCCGGGCGGCCCGCTGCGAGCACGTCAGGTCGACGACCCCGTTCCAGGCGCCGCTGATGCCGACCGCGGCGGTGAAGCCGTCGTCGGGTGCGGAGCCCTGACCGGTGGCGACGGCGCAGTCGTCCGCGGCCACGAGCGCGGCCCACGCCTCGCGGGTGATGTCGAAGATGCTCTCGGTGGTGAGGCCCGCGGTCACGGCGCGCCCGCCTCCCCCCTCGGCAGCCACCCGCCGGGCACCGGGGCGGCCCGCTCCCGGTCGCCGGGGGCCGACGCGGCCCGCCCCGGGTCGCCGGGCACCGGCGCGGCCCGCTCCGGCAGTGCCGGCGTGCCGACCGGCGCACCGGTCGCCGTCCGCAGCACGTCCGACATCGGCACCGACCCCCTGGCCATCGAGCCCGTGACGGGTTCCTGTTCTCCGACCGCTGCCACGGTGGTTCATCGGTCGGCGACCTGCGGCCGGTGGAGGACGGATCGTCCCCAGGGCGGGACGTCCCGTCCGTTCATCGCTCCGACGCCGCCGGCGCGCCGGGCGCGGCGTCACCGGCGGCAGGGGCCCGTCAGCCGGCGCCCGACGCTCCGGTGAGCGCCTCGAGCAGCTCGGCCTGTGAGTGCACGCCCAGCCGCGCGTACACGACGGCGAGGTGGTTGCGGATGGCGCTCTGGCTGAGGAACATCTCGCGGGCGATGGTCGACACCCGCTGGCCGCGCAGCAGCCGCCGCACCACCTCGCGCTGGCGCTCCGTGAGCTCAGCCAGCACGGCGACGTGGCCGGAGTCGGCACCGGCGGTCTCCTCCAGGACGCCGGCATCGTGCAGGTGCTGCGCGATCGCCCGAAGGTGGTGCTCGAGCGCCGCCACCCGGTCGGCCGCACCCGTGTCACGCTGCGGCCGGCTCGGGAAGGCAGCGAAGGCGAACGGCGGCGGCACCACGCCCGCCAGCGGTGACACCAGCATGCGGACCGGGACCCAGTCCCCGCTCGCATGCCTGAGCCGGGCCGCCGTCCACGCGCCCCGGCG
>JAJZYI010000170.1 GCA_021798135.1 Actinomycetes bacterium
ACCGCCATGGTGCCGGGCGCCCGGCCGCGTACACTACCGCCGGCAGCCGGGGGCGCCCCGACCGGTCCCAGGCCGCCGACCGGCGCCGGCGCACGGGCAGCCGCACGCGCCGGCACGCCCTGCGCCGGGCGCGCGTGCCGGCACCGCCCCAGGCGCCGGTCGGGCACAACCTTGCGGTCGAGACCGGGGAGAGCATCGGTTGCTGCGACGGACGCGAACGGGGCGCCACGCCGGGCCGCGGCTGACGCTCGCCGAGCAGCTCCGTGCCGCTGCCACCACCGCCGGGGGCTCCCGCTCGACCCGGCGCCGCCGCCTGCTGCGCCCCGGGGTCCGCGCCGTCGAGACCGCCCTGGTCGCCCTGGTCGCGCTCGTCCCGCAGCTGCTCACCCGACCCGGGCAGGTCACCGCCGACACCAAGAGCTACCTCTACCTCGACCCCGCCAGGTTCCTCTCCCAGTCCCTGTCGATGTGGGACCCGACGAGCGGCCTCGGCACGGTCACCCACCAGCAGATCGGCTACCTGTGGCCGATGGGGCCGTTCTTCCTCCTCACGCACGTGCTCGGCGTCCCGACCTGGGCCGCCCAGCGCCTGTGGGTGGCCGCCATCCTCTTCGGCGCCGGTGCCGGCGTGCTGTTCCTGGCCCGCACCCTCCGCCTGGCCGGGCCCGGCCGGCTGGTGGCGGCCCTGGCCTACATGCTGTCGCCGTACACGCTGCAGTACCTCGGCCGCATCTCGGTCATCCTGCTGCCCTGGGCCGGGCTGCCGTGGATGGTCGCCCTGGCCGCGCGCGCCGTGCGCCGGGGCGGCTGGCGCGACGCCGCCCTGTTCGGCGTGGTCGTCGCCACCGTCGGCGGGATCAACGCCACGTCCCTGCTCTACGTGGGCATCGCCCCCGCGCTGTGGCTCGTGCACGCCGCCGTCGTCCGCGACTGCACCTGGAAGCGGGCCTGGGGGGCGGCGTGGCGCATCGGCGCCGTGACCGTGGTGGTGTCGCTGTGGTGGATCGCCGGGCTGTGGGTGGAGGGCGCCTACGGCGTCAACGTCCTCAAGTACACCGAGACCGTCCTGGCCACCTCCAGCACCTCCTCGCCCGAGGAGATCCTGCGCGGCCTGGGCTACTGGTACTTCTACGGCTCCGACGCCTACGGCCCGTGGATGGCCGCCTCGGTCCAGTTCACCCAGCAGCTCTGGCTGCTCGCCACCAGCGCCGCCGTCCCCGCCCTCGCCATCGCCGCCGGCCTGCTCACCCGGTGGCGGCACCGGACCTACTTCGCGCTGCTGATCGTGGTGGGCACCGTGCTCGCCGTCGGCGCCTTCCCGTACAGCGACCCCTCCGCCGCCGGGCGCCTGCTGCGCGCCTTCTACACGGGCACGACGGCGGGCCTGGCGCTGCGGTCAACGGACCGGGCCTCGCCCATGGTGCTGCTGGGGCTGGCCGTGCTCCTGGGCGCCGGCCTGACGGCGGCGGCGGGCCGCCTCGCCGCGCGCGCCGCCTCCCGGCCGGCGCGAGCACCTCGGCGGCCGTGGCCGGCGCGGCGGCGGCCGGTGCCGGTCCTGCCCCCGCCCCGGCGCTGGCGGGTGCCCGTCGCCACCGGCGTGCTCGCCGTGGTCGTCGTGGCGCTGCTGGCAGCGGCCAACCCCGCCGTGCTCGACGGCGGCACCGTCGCCGACCACTACCTGATGCCGGCCAGCCCGCCGGCGTCGGTGCGCCAGGCGGCCGCCGCCCTCGACACCGTGGCGCCGGGCACCCGGGTGCTGGCCGAGCCCGGGGAGGACTTCGCCCAGTACACCTGGGGGAACACCGTCGACCCGGTCTGGCCGGCGCTGCTGTCCTCCAGCCGCCCGTTCGTCACGCGCGAGCAGCTCCTGCTGGGGTCCCTGCCGACCGCCGACATGCTGTACGCGCTGGACACGCCGGTGCAGACCGACGTCCTCGACCCGGCGGGCCTGGCCCCCATGCTCCGCCTGATGAGCGTCGGCGACCTGCTCGTCCAGAACGACCTCGGCTACACGCGCTACCAGACCCCCCAGCCGGCCACCCTGTGGCCGATGTTCGACCCGACGCCGCCGGGCCTCGGCCAGCCGACGGGCTACGGTCCCCCCACCCCGAACGTGTCGCTGCTGCCGCTCGTGAACGAGGCCACCCTGGCCGCCCCGGCCGGCGCACCGGTGCCGTCGCCGGTCGAGGTGTTCCCCGTCGCCGACCCCCGGCCGCTGGTCCGCGCCGAGGGCGCCGTGGCCCCCGTGGTCGTGGCCGGCGCCGCCAGCGGCATCATGGCGGCCGCCGACGCCGGCCTGCTCGCCGGCAGCCCGGCGATCCTCTACGCCGGGACCCTCGACACCCGTCCCGCGCTGCGCTCCGCGGTGCTGGCCAGCCACCCGACGCTGGTGGTGACCGACAGCAACCGCAAGCGGCCCTTCCGCTGGAACACCATCGAGCAGGACGCCGGGAGCACCCTGGCCGCCGACCAGCCCCAGCCGGCCGATCCGAACAACGCCCCGCTCGACCTCTTCCCGGCGGCGCCGGCCGGCGCCCAGACCACGGCCGTCATGCGGGGCGTCCGGTCGGTGACGGCGTCGAGCTACGGCGACAACGTGACGTACCTCCCCGAGAACCGGCCGGCCGCCGCCATCGACGGCAACCTCGACACCGAGTGGCTCACCGGCGGCTTCTTCGAGCCCGAGGGGCAGTGGTGGCAGGTCACGCTCGACCACCCCGTCACCACCGACGTCATCGCCGTCCAGCAGCCGCTCAACACCGGTGCCAACCGGAGCATCACGACCGTCACCCTCACCTTCGACGGCGGCCACCCGGTCGTCGAGCACCTCGGCCCGGCGTCGCTGTCGCCGAGCGGCACCGGCCAGGTCCTGCACTTCCCGACCCGGACGTTCACCCGCCTCCGCATCACCATCGACGCCACCACCTCGGGCAACGCCCGGACCGACCGGGGATCCGCACCGGTCGGCTTCGCCGAGGTCGGCATCCCCGGCGTGAGCGCCGAGCGCGCCCTGGCCATGCCGACCGACCTCCTCCGTGCGGCCGGGACCTCGTCGCTCGCCGACCGGCTCGTCGTCGCCATGACCCGCAACCGGGTGGAGCCGATCCCCCCGCGCACCCAGCCCGAGACCACCATCACGCGGATCCTCACCCTGCCGACCGCCCGCACCTTCACCCTGCAGGGCACGGCCACCATCAGCACCCTGATCCCCGACAGCCAGATCGACCAGCTGGTGGGGCGCAACGGCAGCGCCAACGGCATCGTCGCCTTCTCGTCGGGGCGCCTGCCCGGCGACCTGAACGCCGGCGCCCAGGCCGCCATCGACGGCAACCCCGCCACGGCGTGGTCCCCCGGCTTCGGTGCCGGCGCCCAGACGGGGGCGTGGATCCAGGTGGACACGCCGCACCCGGTCACCTTCGACCACATGGACCTGCAGGTCGTCGCCGACGGCATGCACTCGGTGCCCACCAGCCTGACGGTCTCCACGGTCGACGCCTCCGGCACCGCCATCGCCAGCCGCCACGTCACCCTCCCCGCCATCGCCGACGGTCGCCAACCCGGACAGACCGTCAGCGTCCCCGTCCGCTTCGCGCCGCTCACCGGGTCGCGGATCAAGGTGACCGTCGACTCCGTGCGGCTCGAGACCACGCGCGACTACTACTCCGGGGCGCCCATCGCCCTGCCGATCGCCATCGCCGAGCTCGGCATCCCCGGGGTGCACGGCGGGGCCACCCCCGCCCGCCTGCCCGGTACCTGCATGGCGAACCTGCTCACCATCGACGGCCGGCCCTACCCGGTGCGCATCGTCGGCTCCACGGCCGCCGCCCTGGCCAACCGAGCGGTCCAGGTCGTGCCCTGCGGCGCGGACGACCGCAACGGCATCCACCTGGCCGCGGGGACCCACGTCATCCGCACCGCCCGGGGCCACACGCCCACCACGGGCTGGAGCATCGACCAGCTCGTCCTCGACTCCGCCCCCGGCGGCGGGCCCGAACCGGAGCCCTCGGCCCAGCAGGTCACCCCGGCGCCGACGTCGCCGGCCCCCACCGTCCGCGTGGTGTCCCAGAGCGCCACCACGGCCCGACTCCAGGTCTCCGACGTCCACGGCGCCTTCTGGCTGGTCCTCGGCCAGAGCATCAACCGCGGCTGGCACGCCGCCGTCGCCGGCGGCCCGTCCCTCGGCACCCCCACCCTCGTCGACGGCTTCGCCAACGGCTGGCTCGTGCAGCCCGCCCAGGTGGCGGCCGCCACCCGCGGCGGCACCGCCACCGTCACCCTCACCTTCACCCCCCAGCGCGTGGTGGACGTCGCCCTCGCGCTGTCGCTCCTCGGCTTCGTCGCGTGCGTGGCCGTTGCCGCCGTCCCCGACCGGCGGTGGCAGCGGGCGCGGTGGCGGGTGCTCCGCCGCCTCGGCCCTGCCCCGTCCGCCGCGGCAGCGGCGACGGCCACGGCGACGGCGACCGGCGGGAGCCAAGCCGACCCCGGTCTCGCGCCCGAGCACCCGACCGCCTGGTGGGCCGGGGGCCCGCCGGCCCACCGCTCGCTGACCGGCGCGGCCACCGTGATCGTCGCCGCCGGCTGCGGGATCGCGGCAGGCGCCATCAGCACCCCGCTCATCGGGGCGCTCGTCGCCCTGGCGGTCGCCGCTACCCTCGCCGTGCCGCGCGGCCGCGCCCTGCTCGTCATCGGCGCGCTCGGCGCCGGTGCCGCCATGGTGGCCGCCCTCGTCGACGGGCAGGCCGTCCGGCCGGTCTCGGGCGGCGGCACCTGGGCCGCACACCTCGGCATCGCCAGCCCGCTGGCCTGGGCCGCCATCACCCTGCTGGGCGCCGACGCCGTGGTGGACCTGGCCCGGCGGCGCCGCCCCCGGGGCACCGGCCCGCGGTCGGGCGGCAGGGGGCCGGGTCCGTCACCCCAGGGGGTCCTCGACGACGCCCTGGCCCGGGTGCCGTGGGACGCCCCGGACACACCCGACCTGCCAGACACACCGGACCTGCCCGACACACCGAACCTGCCCGACACACCGGCCGGCCCCGGTGCGCAGGCCGCCAGGCGTCGGCCCGGCGGCGGGGGCCCCATGCCCCGGCAGCCCGACGGCCGCTGACGGCACGTCCCCGTCTCGCGTCGGCACCCGCACCCCCGCCCGCGCCCGCGCCCGACGGTACCCGGGAGCGGCGAAGCGGGCGGAGCGGAGCGAAGCGGGCGAAGCCAAGCGGGCGAAGCGAAGCGGGAGGAGCGAAGCGGCCCGAGCGGAGCGGGGCGGGACCCTGCGGTCAGCCGCGGGCGCGGGCCCGGGTGGCCGCCTCGTCCGCCAGCGCCTGCAGGGTGCCGGCGGCGGTCGCCTCCCACGTGAAGCGACCGGCCCGCTCCAGCGCGCCGCGCGCCAGGCGCTCGCGCCGCTCGGGGTCGCGCAGCAGCGCGTCGAGCGCACGCACCATCGACGTGGTCCCGTCGACGAGGAGCCCGGTCCGCCCGTCCTCCACCGCGTCGGCGTGCCCGGCGATCCGCGTGGCCACGGCCGGCGTGCCGCAGGCTGCGGCCTCGGTGATCGTCATCCCCCACCCCTCGCGCTGGGAATGGCTGACCAGCGCCCACGCCCGACGGTAGAGGTCGACGAGCGCCGCCTGGTCCAGGTGGCCGGGCATGGTGAGCCACCCTGCCGCGTCGTGCGAGCGGACGCGCGCCTGCAGCCGTTCGCGCTCGTAGCCCTCGCCCACGATGACGGCCCGCAGCCCGGGATGCCGGGCACGCACCGCCGCCAGCGCGTCGACGAGCAGGTCGAACCGCTTGACCGGGACCAGCCGGCCCACCGCCACCACCAGGGGCTCCGCCGACTTGGTACCGCCCGGAGCGAAGACCGGGTCGACGCCCGGCGGCACCACGGACACGCGCTCGGCGGGCAGGCCCAGCATCGACACGATCTCGGCCCGCGACGACGCCGACAGCGTGACGATCCGGCTGCCCCGGTAGAGCGGGGGCGCCAGGCGCCGCTCCACCAGGTCACCCGCTGCGGCCAGCGCCGGGGGCAGCACCATGCGCCACATCTCCGCGTGCACGTGGTGGAGGAACACCACCCGGGGCGTGCGCGCCCACAGCGGCGACAGGAACGGCATGCCGTTCCACACCTCCACCAGCCCGTCCCTGCCCGGCTCGCGGCGCAGCAGGTTCCGCGCCACGGTACGGGGGAACACGGCGTAGCGGCCCGACCGCCGCTCCACCCCGTAGCCGTCGCGCCGCGCACGGGCCGCCATGCCCGGCACGGCAGACGTCGACAGGTGCACGTCCAGGCCGGACCGGGCCCACAGCGACGCGACCCGGTGGGCGTGCAGCTCGGAGCCGCCCGCTTCCGGGTCGTCCAGGTCCCGCCACGCCACCAGCTCCACCCGCCGCAGCCCGAGCTCCACGGCCCGCGCGGCGACCTCCTCGAGCGAGGCGCCGGCGCCGGGGAGCACGGGGCCGCTGCGCGCCGGCGCCGCCCCGACCGTTGCCTGGGCCTCACCCGGTCCGAGGTCGGCGAGCGGATCGACGCGCACGGTCGTGCCGGCGCCCGTCGCGGCGGCGCCGGCACCTGCCGTTGCTGCCCGCCCGCCGCCGCCCGCCAGCGGCCCGGACAGCCACAGCGGGGTCGCAGCAGGTCGCCGGCCGTCCTGTCGTCCTCGGGTCACCAGCGCCCACTCCTCACCGCCGGAACCGCCTCGGCCATGCGGGACCCGCTCGGCGGGCCCGTCGCGGGCCCGCGTGCCGCACTCTACCCGTGCCCTCGTGCTCACGCACCGTCCGCTCCTCGCGGGCCGACCGACGGTCCGGGGCGCCGACCGGGCCCGGCGTCGCGCCGCAGCGCGATGGCCAGGTTCCACGTGACCGTGTCCCCGACCACGGGCAGGTGCACCAGCGGCCGCGTCCAGCGCGGGTAGTAGCGGGGGAAGGCGTCGACCAGGCTGGTCCCCGGCAGCGACCGCACCTGCGCCAGGAAGCGGGCGCCGCCCAGCGGGAAGAGCGTGGAGCCGAAGCGGTTCTTCGGCGATGCGCCGTGCACCCGCTCGTAGCGCCGCAGGGCCCGGGCGCCGCCGAGGACGTGCCACGGCGAGGTCTCGTGCCCGCCCCACGGGCTCGCCCAGAGCGTGTAGTTGGCGAACACCATGCCCCCGGGCCGCGTGACGCGCACCATGTCGGCGACCAGCGCCAGCGGCTCGCGCACGTGCTCCAGGACGTTCGACGAGCAGGCCAGGTCGAACGAAGCGTCGGGGAACGGCAGGCGGCTGCCGTCGGCGACCACCGCCATCTCCAGGCCGCGCTCCCGGCAGTGCATCTCGTCCCAGTCGACGTCCACGGCGACCGCCGTCGCGCCCGCGGCCCGGAAGGCCTCGGCCAGGTCCCCGGGGCCGCTGCCGACGTCGACCAACCGGGCACCGGCCACCGGGTGCAGCTCGTCGACCAGCGCCACGGTGTCCGCCGCGAGCAGGCGGTAGAAGCGGTCCGGGTCGCGCTGCTCGTCGCGGAAGGCGCGCAGC
>JAJZYI010000171.1 GCA_021798135.1 Actinomycetes bacterium
CGCGTCGGCCAGGCGGCGGGCGGAGCGCGCGTCGGCCAGGCGGCGGGCGGAGCGCGCGTCGGCCAGGAGGCGGGCGGACCCGACGCCGACCAGCCGGAGGGGACCGATGGAGCTCGAGCTGGTACCCATCGACAAGCCGGACGACATGAACGTGGTCCTGGGCCACGCCCACTTCGTCAAGACCGTGGAGGACCTGCACGAGGCGCTGGTCGGCACGAGCCCGCACCTGCGCTTCGGGCTCGCCTTCTGCGAGGCCTCGGGGGCCCGCCTGGTGCGGCGCTCGGGGAACGACCCGGAGCTGGTCGACCTGGCCGTGCGCAACGCCCGCGCCGTGGGCGCCGGCCACGCCTTCGTCGTCTTCGTGCGTGAGGGCTACCCGCTCAACGTCCTCAACGCCCTGAAGGCGGTCCCCGAGGTGTGCACGATCCACTGCGCCACCGCCAACCCGGTCGAGGTGGTGGTGGCGGAGACCGGCCTGGGCCGCGCCGTGCTGGGTGTGGTCGACGGCTCGCCGCCGGTGGGCACCGAGACGGAGGCCGACGTCGCCGAGCGCAGGGACCTGCTGCGGCGCATCGGGTACAAGCTGTGACGGCACGGGGGAGCTGAGGGGAGCCCGCCGTGCCGAGGTCGAACGACGACGTGGCCGCCGCCCTGGAGGAGATGGCGACGCTGCTCGCCATCGCCGGCGGCGACCCCTTCAGGATCCGGGCCTACGACAAGGCGGCCCGGGCGCTGGCGGAGCACCCCCAGGACCTGGCCACCCTCGACGAGCGAGGCCTGCGGGCCGTCCCCGGCGTCGGCGCCCACATCGCCGCCAAGGTCGGCGAGCTGCTGCGCAGCGGGCGGATGGCCGAGCTCGACGACCTGCGCGCCCAGGTCCCGGCCGGGCTGCGCGCCCTGCTGGACGTGCCCGGGCTGGGCCCCAAGCGGGCCCGGCAGGTCTACGACGAGCTGGGCATCACCTCGTCGGCCGAGCTCCTGCAGGCGCTGCACGAGCACCGACTCCGCGGCCTCCGTGGCTGGGGGCCGACCAGCGAGGACAACCTGCGGCGGGCCATCGCCCAGACCCAGCAGGCGGGCCGGCGCCTGGCGCTCGACGTGGCCCTGGAGACCGCCGAGGAGCTCGTCGACGGCCTGGGGCGCCTGCCCGGGACGACCCGGGCCGCCTACGCCGGCTCCCTGCGCCGCATGCGCGAGACCATCGGCGACATCGACCTGCTCGCCGCGTCCGACGACCCCGCGGCGGTCATGACGGGCTTCGCCCGCCTCCCCCTGGTCGCCGAGGTGCGCGCCGGCGGGACGACCAAGGCGCTGGCGTTCACCACCAAGGGCGTCCACGTCGACCTGCGCGTGGTCCCCCCGGCGTCGTGGGGCTCGGCGCTGCAGTACTTCACCGGCTCCAAGGCGCACAACGTCCACCTGCGCCGCATCGCCCAGCGCCAGGGCCTGAAGCTGTCCGAGTACGGCCTGGAACGCCTCGCCGACGGGACGACGGTGGCCGGGGCGAGCGAGGAGGAGGTCTACGAGTCCCTCGGCCTGGCCTGGGTCCCGCCCACCCTGCGCGAGGACCGGGGGGAGGTGGAGGCCGCCCGGGCCCGGGCACTGCCCCGGCTGGTCGAGGTGTCCGACATCCGCGGCGACCTCCACACCCACACCACCCTGACCGACGGGCTGGCCACGCTCGAGGAGATGGTGGAGGCGGCGCGCCGCCGCGGCTACCGCTACCTGGCCGTCACCGACCACGCCCCCATGCTGCGGATGATGCGGATGACGACGGAGAAGATGCTCGCCCAGCGGGCGCAGGTGCGAGCCCTCCAGGTCCGCGGCGGCCCGGCGCTCCTGCACGGCTCGGAGCTCAACATCCAGCCCGACGGCTCGCTCGACTGGGACGACGAGACCCTGGCGGGCTTCGACGTCCTGGTCGCCTGCGTCCACTCGCACTTCACCATGGGCCGCGCCGAGATGACCGCCCGGCTGCTGCGCGCCATCGAGCACCCCGCCGTCAACGTCATCGGCCACCCCACCTCCCGGAGCATCGGGCGCCGCCCGCCGATCGACTTCGACGCGGACGCCGTCTTCGCCGCCGCGGCCCGCACGGGGACGGCCATGGAGGTCAACTCGTTCCCCGACCGCCTCGACCTGAACGACGAGCTGGCCCGCCTGGCCCAGGCCCACGGGGTCGTGCTCTCGATCGCCACCGACGCCCACGCCACCCGACACCTCGCCAACATCCGCTACGGCGTGGCCACGGCCCAGCGGGCCTGGGTGACACCCGACCGCGTCATCAACACCTGGCCGCTGCCGAGGCTCCGGGCGTTCCTCGCCAAGGGCGGGCGGGCCCGGCCGGCCGTGGCGGGCTGACGTGGGGTGCTGGGCGGTGGGGGCGGGCTGACGTGAGGTGCTGGGCGGTGGGGGCGGGCTGACGTGGGGCCGCCGGGCGGCGTCCGCAGGCCGGAGCCCCGCTCCCGAGACGATTGCACGCGACCGGTGCACCGGTGAGCTCGTGTCGCGCCCGACTTGGGACCTCCGCCTCTACCGTCCGACCGGCCCGCCCGCCTAGCCTGTGACCGACGGCGGGTCGCTGCGGCACCGGCGACCGGCTTCCAGGGCACCCGCGTCGACGATCGAGGAGGGCTCGGCCGGTCGGGGTACCGCTCGGCGCCGTCTTCGGCCTCCGGCGCCAGTCCCGCCCGAACGGAGGAGGAACCTCCATGCGCGAAGACAACGTTGCGTTGGTGAAGCGTGGCTACGACGCCTTCTCGAAGGGCGATCTCGCCGCCATCCAAGCCATGGGCGCCGAGGACGAGGTATGGGAGACCACGCTCGGAGGGGCACCCGGCTTCAGGTACGAGTACCGCGGGCCCGGCGAGGTGCTCGAGTTCTTCGCCACGCTGCAGGAGCGCACCGGCGGCACGTTCAAGGACGAGCCGGAAGCGTTCATGCCCGTCGACGACGACCGGGTGGCCGTGCTTGAGCACATCACGGCGACGCGTGACGGGCGGACCCTCGACCACCACGTGGTGCACGTCTTCGAGGTGCGCGACGGCAAGATCCGCAGGGTGACCGAGTACAACGACAACCCTCGGGTCATCGCCGACTTCTACACCTGATCGCCGGCCGGGCCGGGGCGGCACGGCCTGCCCGCCGGCGCCAGGGATCGGGTCGGGGCGCGCCGCCGCGCCTGTCGTTGACCGGCCGCCCGCAACCGGGAACACTGACCGGATGCCCGAGAGCGACCCCGTCTCCGCCTTTCCCGACCGCCGCTGGGGACGAGAGGGCACGCGCCTGCGCGAGCTAGCGGTCCGCGTGTCGTGCACGCGGCTGGGTTCCGACCTCGTCCGGTGGATGGCGCCGCTCGACCGGGCGGTGCTGCGGCGCAGCCGGGGCCGGTACACCCTCCTGGGGCCCATCGCCGCGCCGGTGCTGCTGCTGACCACCACGGGGGCCAGGTCCGGCCGGCCGCGGACCACCCCGCTGCTGTACGGCCGCGACGCCGACCGCGACGCCCTGATCGTGGTGGGCAGCAACTTCGGCCAGCCGCAGCACCCGGCGTGGAGCGGCAACCTGCTGGCGAACCCCCGGGCCGTGGTCGACGTCGGCGGCACGGCCGTGCCCGTCGAGGCCGAGCTGCTGACCGGTGCCGAGGCCGAGGCCGCCTACCGCACCATGGTGGCGGTGGCGCGCACCTACGACGAGTACCGCTCCCGGACCGAGCGCGCCATCCGCGTGTTCCGCCTGACCGCCGCGCCGTAGGCCGGGACCGGTACCGGAGCCCGGGATCAGGACCCAGGACCCGGGGCCCGGGATCAGGACCCGGGACCCGGGACGTACGACCCGGGACGTACGACCCGGGACGCAGGTCCCATCGCTGCAGGCGCGGAGCCTGCCGCTCGCGGTCCTGCCGGGCGTGCAGCCGACGTCGCCGGGGCAGGCGGTGACGAGCGGGGGCCGGCAGCGGGCAGCCGGTCCATCCGCGGCGCGCCGCGACCTGCACCAGACGCGTCGCGGGCCCTTGCGCGCCCGTCGACCATCTGGTACTCATGGTGTCGCGACGGGGGGCGGCCCCGTGGCGACGGCGGACGTGGCGGAGGGAACCTACGTGCGGGAGCGACGACCCAGGCGGGTCGTGATCACCGGTATCGGGCTGATCACGCCGGTCGGGCAGGACCTCGGGACGGTCTTCACCTCCCTGCTGTCGGGACGTTCCGGCGTCGGCCCCATCACGAGGTACGACGCCGGCGGCCATCGGGTGCGCATCGCCGGGGAGGTCGACGACTTCTCGGCGACGGACTGGGTCGATGGGAAGGAGGCCCGGCGGCTCGACCGTGCGGCCGCCTTCGCCCTCGCCGCGGCCGAGCTCGCCGTGCGCGACCGGGGCACCACCGCCGATCGGGGGCAGACGATCGGGACCGTGGTGGCCACCGGCATCGGCGGCATCACCAGCAACCACAAGGCGCACGCCCAGTACCTGGAGCACGGGGCCTGGAAGGTGGCGCCGTACATGGTCCCGATGTCCCTGCCGAACATGGGGGCCGCCCTGGTCGCTGCCCGCTTCGGCTTCCGGGGGCCGTGCGTCTGCCCCGTCGCCGCCTGCGCGGCGTCCGCCGACGCCGTGGGCACCGCCTTCCGGATGGTGCGCGACGGGTACGTGGACGCGTGCCTGGCCGGTGGCACCGAGGCGTGCCTCACCCCGGCGGTCGTCGCCGGCTTCGCCAACATGGGTGCGCTGTCCCGGCGCAACGACGACCCCGTGACCGCGTCGCGCCCGTTCGATGCCGAGCGTGACGGGTTCGTCATGGCCGAGGGAGCGGCCATGGTCTTCCTCGAGGGCCTGGACGCCGCGAGCGCGTCCGGACGCCGCCCCTACGCGGAGGTCGTCGGCTACGGCCAGTCGTGCGACGCCCACCACATGACGACGCCGATGCCGGACGGCAGCGCCGCGGCTGCCGCCATGGGGGCCGCGCTCGACGAGGCAGGGCTCCGGCCCGGCGACGTCGACTACGTCAACGCCCACGGCACCGGCACCGCGGCCAACGACGCGGCCGAGACCGCGGCGATCAAGCAGGCGTTCGGGCGCCACGCCGCCGCGCTGGCCGTCAGCTCGACCAAGTCGATGACAGGACACCTCCTGGGTGCGGCGGGCGCCCTGGAGATCGCCGTGAGCGCGCTCGTCGTCGGGCAGGGCAGGGTCCCGCCGACCATCAACTACGCGCACCCGGACCCCGCCTGCGACCTCGACTACGTCCCGAACGTCGCGCGGGACCGGGAGGTGGCCGTGGCCTTGTCCAATTCCATGGGGTTCGGTGGCCACAACACGGCCGTGATCGTCGCCGACCCCGAAGCCGGGAGGAGCGGTGCACGTGCACGCTGACGTGTTCGACAAGGTGGCGAACTTCGAGCGCCGCCAGGCGATCGCCGAGTCCCGCGAGGACGGGACGATGCCCTACTACCGGGTGGTGGAGTCGCTCGCGAGCCCGGTCACCAGGATGGAGGGCCGCGATCGGCTGATGTTCGGGTCGAACAACTACCTCGGCCTCACGGCGGACCCGAGGGTCCGGGCGGCGGCCAGGGACGCCCTGGACACGTACGGCCCGGCGCTGACCGGGGCCCGGCTGCAGAACGGGACGATCGGTCTCCACGTCGAGCTCGAAGAGGAGCTCGCGCAGTGGATGGGCACCGGCAGCGCGCTCGTGTTCACCACCGGCTACCAGGCGAACCTGGGCTGCATCTCCGCGCTCGCCGCGCCCGGAGACGCGGTCGTCGTCGACTCGGCAGACCACGCGTCGATCCTGGACGGCGCCGCCCTGTCGGGCGCACGGGTCATCCCCTTCCGCCACGGCAGGGCGGACAAGCTCGAGCAGGTCCTCCAGCACCTGCACGGCGCCGGGACCCCGGTGCTGGTCGCGGTCGACGGCCTCTTCTCCATGGAGGGCACCCTCGCCGACCTGCAGGCGACGACGGACCTGTGCCGGCGCTACGAGGCGCGCCTGCTGGTCGACGAGGCGCACGCCGTGGGCGTGCTCGGCGAGCGGGGCGCGGGTGCCTCGGAGCTGCTCGGCGTGGAGCACCACGTGGACCTCCGCATGGGCACGTTCTCCAAGGCGCTCGCCAGCTGCGGCGGGTTCATCGCCGGGAGCAGCGACGTGATCGACTACCTGCGGTTCGCCTCGCGGCCCTTCCTCTTCACCGTCTCCGTCGTGCCGCCGGCCGCCGCAGCGGCGCTCGCCGCCGTCCGCATCTGCCGCAGCGGGGAGGGCCGGGAGCGCTTCGCCACGCTGCTGTCGAACGCCAGGTACCTCCACGACGGCCTGCGGTCGTCGGGGTTCGCCGTCGTGGCGCCGACCCTGGTCGGCGACCCGCCGACCGAGGTGGTCACGCCGATCATCTCCGTCGAGGTCGGCTCGGACGAGGACACCGTGCTGCTGTGGCGCGCACTGTGGGACGAGGGCGTGTACGTGAACGCGGCGCTCCACCCGGCGGTGCCGCCGGGGCGCTCGCTCCTCCGGGCGAGCGTGATGGCCTCCCACGAGCGGGCGCACCTCGACGGCGCACTCCGCGCCTTCGAGGCGGCACGCCGGCGGTGCGGGGGGGACCGAGCCGCCTAGCCGGGTCGGGGTGGCCGTCCGGGTGCGGCCGCCGGGGAACGCAACGAAGATGCGAGGAGGCCAACAGCAGTGAACGAGGAGTCGTTGTACCAGGAGATCGTCGAGTTCTGCCGCGACGAGCGCGACATCCCCGAGGAGCGGGTCCGGCTCGACAGCTCGTTCGTCGACGACCTCGGGCTCGACTCGCTGGACGTGCTGGAGATGCTGGTCGTCGTCGAGCACCGCCACGGCATCGTCGTCGACGAGCGCCAGGCTCGCATGGCGCGCACCGTCGCCGACGCCGTCGCCCTGGTCCTGCGGTGCGCCGCGACCGGCGCCGACGCGGCCGTGGGCGCGATCGACGAGGCGTCGTGACCGACGTCGAGCCCCTGCACAACCCGGCGACGGGCGAGACCTACGGGGTCATGGGCGCGGCGCTGCGCTCGGGCGGGCGCTGGTTCGGCTTCGAGCGGACCCACCAGCCGGGGCGGCGCGTGCCCGAGCACATCCATCCGTACCAGGAGGAGCGGTTCGTCGTCCTCGACGGCGAGGTCACGTTCTCCATCGACGGCCGGACGGTCGTGGCCGGGCCCGGCGACCTGGTGTCGGTGCCGGCCGGCGTCCGCCACGCTCCGCTCAACCGGACCGGCGCTGCCAACCGGGCCATCGTGTCGTTCCGGCCGGGCCTCGACAGCAAGCGGTTCTTCGAGGCCATCGCCGGGCAGGCGCGCCACCACCGGACCTTCTTCGCCGGCGTTCCCGTCAACCCGCTGAGGGCCGCCGCGCTGGGTCGCAGGTTCCGGGACGAGTTCGAGCTGTCCGCCGTCCCGCGCCCGCTGCGGCGCCTCACCTACGCGACCCTGGGCCTGCTGGCCACCGGCCTCGGCGTCCGGCCGTGGCAGCCGGCGTGGCAGGCGGCCG
>JAJZYI010000172.1 GCA_021798135.1 Actinomycetes bacterium
GCAGGACCTCGGCGTCACCGCCCTGTGGCTGCTGCCGTTCTACCCGTCGCCGCTGCGCGACGACGGGTACGACACCGCCGACTACCGCAGCGTCCACCCGTCGTACGGCACGCTGCGCGACGTCCGGCAGCTGCTCCGCGAAGCGCACCGCCGGGGCCTGCGGGTCATCACCGAGCTGGTCCTGGCCCACACGTCCGACCAGCACCCGTGGTTCCAGAGGGCACGCCGAGCGCCGACGGGCAGCCGTGCCCGAGACTTCTACGTCTGGAGCGACACGGCCGAGGAGTTCTCCGACGCCCGCATCATCTTCCAGGACTTCGAGACGTCGAACTGGGCGTGGGACCGAGTGGCGGGCGCCTACTACTGGCACCGCTTCTACGGGCACCAGCCCGCCCTCAACTACGACAACCCGTTGGTGCGCGAGGCGATCTTCGGCGTCGTGGACTACTGGTTCGAGATGGGGGTCGACGGCCTGCGGCTCGACGCCGTGCCCTACCTGTACGCCCGTGAGGGCACCACGTGCGAGAACCTGCCCGAGACCCTGGCGTTCCTCCGCGACCTCCGCACCCACGTCGACGAGCGGTTCGTCGGCAGGATGCTGCTGGCCGAGGCCAACCAGTGGCCGGAGGACGCGGTGGCGTACTTCGGGCGCGGCGACACGTGCCACATGGCGTTCCACTTCCCGCTCATGCCCCGCATGTTCATGGCCGCCGTCCAGGAGGACCGCTTCCCCATCGTCGACATCCTGAACGAGACGCCGGCGATCCCCGACGGCTGCCAGTGGGCGCTCTTCCTGCGCAACCACGACGAGCTCACGCTGGAGATGGTGACCGACGAGGAGCGGGACTACATGTACCGCACCTACGCCACGGACCCCCAGGCCCGGGTGAACGTCGGGATCCGCCGCCGGCTCGCCCCGCTGCTCGGCAACGACCGCCGGCTCATCGAGATGATGAACGGCCTCCTCTTCTCCCTGCCGGGGACACCCATCGTCTACTACGGCGACGAGATCGGCATGGGCGACAACATCTACCTCGGCGACCGGGACGCCGTCCGCACGCCCATGCAGTGGAGCGCCGACCGCAACGCCGGCTTCTCGCGGGCCAACCCGCAGCAGCTGTACCTGCCGCTCATCATCGACCCCGAGTACCAGCCGCCGGCGGTCAACGTCGAGTCGCAGCTGGCCAACTCCAGCTCGCTCCTGTGGTGGATGCGCCGCCTCATCTCCGTGCGCAACGCGCACCACGCCTTCGCCCGGGGGGCCTTCAGGAACCTGCGCCCCGACAACCGGAAGGTGCTCGCCTTCCTCCGCGTGCTGGGCGACGAGCACCTGCTGGTGGTCGTGAACCTGTCGCGACACGCCCAGGCGGTGCAGCTCGACCTGGCCGAGTACCGCAACGTCGTCCCGGTCGAGCTGTTCGGGCAGACCGACTTCCCGCCGGTGGGCGACCTGCCGTACTTCCTGACGCTCGGGCCCTACGCGTTCCACTGGTTCGCGCTGGAGCGGCGCGACGCCGACGCCATGCCGCCGCGTCCGGAGCTGCACGCCCAGCGGTACTGGACCGAGGTCCTCGACGGCCCGGCACTGGCCCGGCTGCAGGCGGTGCTCCGCCCCTACGTGGCGAGCCAGCGCTGGTTCCGCGAGAAGGCGCGCCGCATCCGGTCGGTGTCGGTCACCGACACCGTGCCGCTCGGCGGGCCGGCCGGCACCGGCGCCGTCAGCGGCGAGGCCCAGCCCCCCGGGGTGGTCGCCCTGCTGCGCGTGGAGCTCAGCGAGGGATCGCCCGAGACCTACGTGCTGCCGCTCACGTGGTCGGCAGGCGTGCCGGCCGAGGACCTCAACCGCTTCCATCCCGAGGCGGTCGTGGCGGACCTGGTCGTCGGCGGCGAGCCCGGTGTGCTCCACGACGCCGTGTGGGACCCCGGGTTCTGTCGGGCCATGCTGGAGCTGGCAGGGCGCCGTCGCCGGGCCCGGGGGCGCGCCGGGCAGCTGGCGGGCAACCCCACGCCGGCCGGCCGCCGGCTGCTGGCGCCCGTCGGGCCGGACACCACGGCCACCGTCCTCGCCGGCGACCAGAGCAACACCTCGGTGCTGTTCGACGAGCACGTCGTGATGAAGCTGGTGCGCCACGTCCAGCGGGGGACGCACCCGGGTGTGGAGCTGGGCCGCTTCCTCACCGAGCGGGCACGGTTCGCCCACGCGCCCGACTTCGCCGGGTCCGTCGAGCACCACGCGGCGGGGCGCGACGCCGAGCCGGCCACGCTGGTCACCGTCGAGCAGTTCCGCGCCAACGAGGGCGACGGCTGGAGCTACGTCGTCGACGCGGCCCGCCACGGCCTGGAGCAGGCGCTGGCACGGCCCGAGGACGGCCGCGTCGCCCGGCAGCCCACCGCTGGCTCGGGCCTGCTGCCCCCCGGCGACCGCGCCGCGCCGGACGACCCTCTCGTCGCGCCGCACCACGAGTGGGCCTCGGTGCTCGGCCGCCGCACCGCCGAGCTGCACCTGGCCCTGGCCGGCCCGACCGCCGACCCGGACTTCGCCGCCGAGCCGCTCACCGCCATCGATCGCCAGACGATGTCGCAGAGCGCCCGCGGCCTCCTGCGCCGGACGCTTCGCCAGGCCCGGGGGACCCGCCAGCGATCGGAGGCGGTCCAGCGGGTCCTGGACGCCGAGCCCGCCATCGTGGCGGCGCTGCGACCGATCACCACCACCCGCGTGGACACGCGCCGGATCCGCTGCCACGGCGACCTGCACCTCGGCCAGGTGCTGTGGACCGGCAAGGACTTCGTCATCATCGACTTCGAGGGCGAGCCGGCCCGCTCCCTCAGCTACCGGCGGCTCAAGCGCCCGGCGCTGCTCGACGTGGCCGGGATGATCCGCTCGTTCCACTACGCGGCCTGCGCCGCGGCCATACCCCTGGCTCGCGAGATCGCCACGTCGAGCGATCCCGGCGCCCTCGACCCCCACGTCGACCTCTGGTACCGCTCGGTCGCCGGCTTCTTCCTCGACGCCTACCTGGAGCGCGCCGGCGACGCCGCCTTCGTGCCGCCGCCGGACCAGCTCCCCGTCCTCCTCGACTTCCTGCTGCTCGACAAGGCCATCTACGAGCTCGGCTACGAGCTCAACAGCCGCCCCGACTGGGCGGACATCCCCGCGCTCGGCATCCTGGGCCTCCTGGGGGACACGGCGTGAGCGGAGCGGCGCGCGACGTCGGGGCGCTGCGCCGCCTGGCCCGCCTGCACGGCGTGCAGCACAGCTACACCGGGGTCGACGGCACCCGGCGCGCCGCCTCGGCCGAGGTCCTGGTGGCCGTCCTGCGAGCGCTGGGCGTGCCTGTCTCCGGCACCGCCGGCGCTGCGGACGCCCTGCGCGCCGCCCAGGCGCAGCGGGCCCACACGGTCGTCGAACCGGTGCTCGTCCACCGGCAGGGACCCCAGCCCCGGGGGCACGCGGAGATCGTCGTCCCCGAGGACGCCGATCCCTGGGTGGAGCTGCGGCCCGAAGGGGGCGAGCCCGTCCGGCGGCGGCTGCGCGAGCTGCGGACGGGAGCGGCCGAGCACCACGCGGCGGACGGGCGCGTCCTGGCCCGGCACCGGATCGACCTCGGCCGCTTCGGCACGCTGGTTCCCGGCTACCACCGCCTGGTGGTCGACCTGGGCGCCGTGCCCGCCGAGGCGACCGTCGTCGCGGCCCCCGCCCGGTGCCCGGCCGGCCGGCGCTCCTGGGGGATCGTCGCCCCCCTGTACGCCGTGCGCGGGCCCGACGACTGGGGGACCGGCAGCTTCACCGACCTCGGCCGCCTGGCCGACTGGGTCGTCCAGCTCGGCGGCGGCGTCGCCGGGACCCTCCCGCTGTACGCCGCGTTCCTCGAGGGCCCACGGGCCGACCACAGCCCGTACCGGCCAGCCAGCCGCCTGGCCTGGAACGAGGCGTTCCTCGACGTCGCCGCCCTCCCCGACCTCGCCGGCTCCGCGGCGGCGTCGGCCGCGCTCGCCGACCCCGAGGTGCGCAACCGCGTCGAGCAGCTGCGCACGTCGCAGCAGTGCTCGCTCCCCGGCGTGCTGGCGGCCAAGCGCCGCGTGCTCGAGCCACTGGCCGACAGCTTCTTCGCCCTCGCGCCCGGGTCGCCGCGCCGCCGGGCCTTCGCGGCCTGGGCCGACGCCCACCCCGAGGCGATCGCCTACGCCGGGTTCCGCGCCCGGCTCGAGCGCGGAGCCGAGCGGTCCGGCCCGGCTGCCGCCGCACCCGCCGCCGCACCCGCCGTCACGCCCGTCGCCACACGGGGCACGGCGAGGCCGCCGGCGGGCGCCCTCGCCTACCACCTGTACGCGCAGTTCGCCGCGGACGAGCAGCTCGGCGCGGCCGCCCGGCGGGCTGCGCTGTACCTGGACCTGCCCGTCGGGGTCCACCCGGCCGGCTTCGACCCCGTGTGGGCGCCCGGGACGTTCGTGAGCGGCGCCTCGTGCGGCGCACCGCCCGACGACTTCTTCGCCGGGGGCCAGGTGTGGGGGCTGCCGCCGCTGCACCCCGAGGGGTCCCGGGCCAGCGGCCACGCGCACCTCGCCGCCGTGCTCCGCCACGCCATGCGCCATGCCGCCGTCGTCCGCCTCGACCACGTCATGGGTCTGCACCGGATGTGGTTCGTCCCCGACGGGGCCTCGCCCGCCGACGGGGCCTACGTGACGTACCGGGCCGAGGAGCTGCGGGCCGTCGCCGTGCTCGAGGCCAGCCGCTCCGGCACCAGCCTGGTCGGCGAGGACCTCGGCACGGTGCCCGACACGGTCCGCCGGGCCATGCGGGTCGACGGCATGCTGCGGACCTCCGTGTGGCAGTTCGGCGCGACGCCGGCCGACCCGGTGCCCGCGCCGCCCGCCGACGCCGTCGCCAGCCTCGGCACCCACGACACCGTGCCCTTCGCCGCCGTCGTCGACCCCTCGCCGCCCGGCGGCCCGAACGGCGGCCCGCCCGGCCGTCACGGCCCCGAGCCAGCCGCCGCCCACCGGCGCGTCGCCTGGCAGGCCGCGCTGGGGCCGACGGTGGCCGGCGCCCTCCGCCAGGTCCTGGTGCAGCTCGCCGCCAGCCCGGCCCGCGTCGTCCTGGTCGAGCTCGGCGACCTGTGGCTGGAGCGGGACCCGCAGAACCGGCCGGGCACCGCCGACGCCGCCAACTTCCGCCTCCGCGCCCGCCGGACGCTCGACGAGCTGCGGGCCGACCCCGAGGTCGCCAGCCTGCTGGCGGCCGTCGACCGGGCCCGGCGGACCGCCGTGGCGCAGGTGGCCCGGTCGTGAGCGGCGCGGCGCGTCCCGGCGACCCCCTGGAGCCGCCCGCCTCCGGCGACCCCCTGGAGCTGTCCGCCTCCGGCGACCCCCTGGAGCTGCCCGCCTCCGGCGACCCCCTGGAGCTGTCCGCCTTCGGCGACCACGACGTCCACCTGCTGCGCGAGGGCACGCACCGGGGCCTGGCGGCCAAGCTCGGCGCCCACCCCCGCCGCCTCGGGGCTCGCGCCACGCGCTTCGCCGTGTGGGCGCCCAACGCCCGCGCCGTCTCCGTGGTCGGCTCCTTCAACGCCTGGGACCGCGACGCCGGCGCCCTCGCTCCCCTGCGCGACAGCGGGGTCTGGCACGGCGTCGTCGAGGGCGCCGGCCACGGCGACCTCTACAAGTACGCCGTCACGGGCGCCGACGGGCGCACCGTGGAGAAGGCCGACCCGGTGGCGGCGTGGTCCGAGGTCCCGCCGGCGACGGCGTCGGTGGTGTGGGACCTCGCCTACGACTGGGGCGACGCCGCCTGGATGGCCGACCGCGGGCGCCACATCGCGCTCGACGCCCCCGTCGCCGTCTACGAGGTGCACCTGGGGTCGTGGCGGCGCGACCCGGGCGACCCGCGGCGCCTGCGCTCCTACCGCGAGCTGGCTCCCGAGCTGGTCGACCACGTGCTGGCCGGCGGGTTCACCCACGTGGAGCTGCTGCCGATCATGGAGCACCCGTTCTACGGGTCGTGGGGCTACCAGACCACGGGCTACTTCGCCCCCACGGCCCGCTACGGCACTCCCCAGGACCTGATGGCCATGGTCGACGCGCTGCACCAGGCCGGGATCGGGGTGCTGCTCGACTGGGTCCCGTCGCACTTCCCCACCGACGAGTTCGCCCTGGCCCGCTTCGACGGCACCCACCTGTACGAGCACGCCGACCCCCGCCAGGGGCTGCACCCGGACTGGAACAGCGCCATCTTCAACTACGGGCGCGACGAGGTCAGAAGCTTCCTGCTGTCGTCCGCCGAGCACTGGCTGGGCACCTACCACGCCGACGGGCTGCGCGTGGACGCGGTGGCGTCGATGCTCTACCTCGACTACTCGCGTGCCGAGGGCGAGTGGGTGCCCAACCGCTTCGGCGGGCGCGAGAACCTGGAGGCGGTCGGGTTCCTGCGGCAGCTCAACGAGGCCGTGTACCTTGAGCACCCCGACGTCCACACCGTCGCCGAGGAGTCGACCGCCTGGCCGCAGGTGTCCCGGCCGGTCGAGACGGGAGGGCTGGGCTTCGGGTACAAGTGGGACATGGGGTGGATGCACGACACCCTGCAGTACCTGGGTCGCGACCCCGTGCACCGCCGGTACCACCACGGGCAGCTCACCTTCAGGGCCCTGTACGCCAACAGCGAGAACTACGTGCTGCCCCTGTCGCACGACGAGGTCGTCCACGGCAAGGGGTCGATGCTGGCGAAGATGCCGGGCGACCGGTGGCAGCAGTTCGCCAACCTCCGCCTCCTCTACGGCTACCAGTACGCCCTGCCCGGCAAGAAGCTCCTGTTCATGGGGGACGAGATCGGCCAGTGGTCGGAGTGGTCGCACGACGCCGGCGTCGACTGGCACCTCCTCGACGACCCCGACCACCGGGGCCTGTGGCGCTTCGTCGGCGACTGCAACCGCTGCTACCGGGCGCGGCCCGCGCTGCACGAGCTCGACTGCGAGCCGGACGGCTTCGAGTGGGTGCGGGCGGACGACGCCGAGTCGAGCACGCTCGCCTTCCTCCGCTGGTCGCGTGACCGCCGGCCCGTGCTGGTCGCCGCCAACTTCACGCCCGTCGTCCGCACCGAGGTCGCGCTCGGCGTGCCGATCGCCGGGCGGTGGCGGGAGCTGCTCAACAGCGACGCCGCCGGGTACGGGGGCAGCGGCGTCGGCAACCTGGGAGGGGTCGAGGCCCGGCCGGTGCCGTGGCACCACCTGCCGGCCACCGTGGTGCTCACCCTGCCGCCGCTGGCGATCGTGCTCCTGGCTCCCGACCAGCCGGCTCCCGACCAGCCGGCTCCCGACCAGCCGGCTCCCGACCAGCCGGCTCCCGGCCAGGCGGCTCCCGGCCAGGCGGCTCCCGGCGGCAGCCAGTCCGGCGACCGCGAGCGCGACCGGCGCGGGCGCTCGTCGCGGTGAGCGGCGCCCGCTGGGTCGGCGCCCCGGCGCCGGGAGCAACCGCTCTCGGCGACGGGCGGTG
>JAJZYI010000173.1 GCA_021798135.1 Actinomycetes bacterium
GCGCGCTTGGCGCGCGACCCGCGGCCGCCCTTGGCGGCGGCCACTGCAGCGCGGCTGCGGGCGCCGCGCACCGGCGTGCGGGCCGTGAAGATCCAGCCGATGCCCGGCACCGGCTTGCCGCCGATCAGGCGGCCCTGGTCGAAGAGCCAGGCGTGCTCGCCGTGGAACTCCTGGAACGAGTCGTTCGAGAGGACCGAGGCATCGGCCCGCTGCGCCACCTGGAGCAGGAAGGCGTCGCCGCGGCCGATGGTCCCCGCCGGGGGCGAGACCACCTCGCCGTGGGCCTCGGCCTCGTCGAACTCCGCCTTCTCCGACGGGTCGATGCGGTGGCCGAAGGTGGCGTCCACGACGACGATGACCTGGTGGTCCGGCATCTCCTGCTGGAGCTGGCGGACCGCCTCGTCGAGCTGTCGCAGGCTGGGGATGGAGCGGCCCTCGGTGGCGATGTTGGAGCCGTCGACGACGATGCGAGGAGAAGTCATGGTTGGCTGTAGTCAACCACTCTCGGCGGCACGGGTGCGTCATCCGGGCCGGCGAGCGGGCCCTCGCCCCACCGGAGAGCGGGCGGGCCCGGCGGGCGAGCGCCGGTGGTGGCCACCGGCGGCGTGGTGCCAGCGGCGCCGACCGCGGACCGCCCGGCCTCGGCCGCGTACGATCGGGGCGTGACCGGCACCGCCAGGGCCTTCGACGCCGTCCTGTTCGACTTCGGGGGGGTGCTCATCGACAGCCCACTGGACGCGTTCGCCCGCTACGAGCGCGAGCGTGGGCTGCCCGAGGGCTTCATCCGCCGGGTGAACGCCACCAACCACCTCGACAACGCCTGGGCGCGCCTGGAGCGCAACGAGGTGTCCTTCGACGAGTTCTGCGACCTGTTCGCCGGCGAGTGCGCGGCGGCGGGCGCCGCCGTCGACGTGCGCGACGTCTTCTCCCACCTGACCGGCGAGCGGCGCGAGCCCATGGTGGAGGCGCTGCGGCGCCTCCGGCCCCACTTCCGCACGGCGCTGCTGACGAACAACTTCGCCGTGCCGCTGGTGGGGGACGGGCACGACGACGTGAAGGCCATGTTCGACGTGGTGGTCGCCTCGGCGGAGGTCGGCGTGCGCAAGCCCGACCCCCGCTTCTACCGCCTCGCCTGCGACCGGCTGGAGGTGGTGCCCGAGCGGTGCGTCTTCCTCGACGACCTGGGGATCAACCTGAAGCCGGCGCGGGAGATGGGCATGGCGACGATCAAGGTCGGCGACACCGTCCGGGCGGTGGAGGAGCTCCAGGAGCTGCTGGGCCTGGTCCTGCGCTGACCCCCGCTCGGGACGGCGCTCCGGCGGCGCCGGGCGGGGTCACGGGTCGCCGCAGCCGGTGAGCTTGCAGGTGAGGGTCTGGCTCATGGTGACCGCGCCCAGGCCCCACGACGGGGTGCCCGGGTTCAGGTAGTACGGCGGCGACAGGTACTGCAGGCGACTGTCGTACTGGTAGTCCTTCAGGTAGCCGGACATGCTGGACGACCCGCAGTACGGGTTGCCGCCGCCGTAGGAGACGCCGACGGGCCCGCGCCACTTCATGTCGAGGGTGCCGTCGACGGTGAGCGTGCCGAGGGGGCAGCCGATGGCGTAGTTGTTGACGAGGAACGAGTCGTTCATGGCCAGGCTGACGCCGTCGACGGTGGGGCTGGACAGGTCGCACGCCGGAGCGGGGCTCGCGCCCGACGTCCCGCAGACGGGCATGTCCTGGTAGCTGTACTGCCAGCACTGGCCGTACTGGTACAGCGAGCACCCCTGCTGCACCGGGTGGTTGATCTCCACGAAGTTCTGCGCGATGAGGCCGAGCATGTCGGTGTTGGTGGAGCCGCCGGACAGGGTGGTCCCGGGTGCCTGGCTGCACCCGTTGGTGCTGGTGTAGCAGAGGTTGCCGTCGATGACGATGTTGTTGGCGGTGGCGATGGTGAGCGGCCCGGTCAGGGTGCCCTGCACGATGGCGTCCCCGAACGTGGGCCCGGTGTTGCCCATCTCGCCCAGGCCGGCCATCGGGTCGAAGGTGCAGCCGGTGTCGGACGTGGGGCAGTCCTGGACGTAGACGACGCCGTTGGCCGGCAGGCTCGGCGTCGGGTCCTGCGCCGTGGGCAGGCACTGGTTGGGGTTGGACGCGCCGTCCAGGCCGTCGCCGCCGCTCGCCCCCGCGCCGGCGGCGGGCGTGTCGGGGCTGTCGACCGTCATGGTGCTGCCGTGCAGCGTGATCTCCGTCGGGCCCTGGTACAGGCAGCCGTCGGATGCCGCCACCTGGGCCAGCGAGCTGTTGGTGGTCGGTATCTTCTCGTTCGGGGTGGCGGCGCCCTTCGTGCTGGCGGCGGTGTTGGTGATCGTCGGGTTGTTGCTGTCGCACCCGGGCATGGGCTGGGTGAACTTGCCGTTCGGCAGGGTCGTGTCGGCGGTGTGCACGGCCTGGAAGGTCGGCGACCCGCACACGAAGATCGAGTCCTTGACCCACACGTTGCCGGTGAGGGTGTCGCCGGTGACGAACTCGACGGCCGTGCAGTACTGGCTGGGGCCCAGCGTGTCGGCCTGCTTGCCCGTGCTCGGGTCCGCCTGCCAGTACAGCTCGCACGACGGCGGGGAGCTGAGGCCGTCCACCTGCTGGAGGACCATGGGGTCGACCTGGTTGTAGTAGATCCACAGGACGTTCAGCAGGAAGTCGTTCTCGGCGCTGAGCGTCACCGCCCCCTGGTCGAAGCTGTAGTCGTGGGAGTAGCCGGACGCGCCGACGATGGTGAGCGACACGGTGCCCGTGGCGAAGTCGATGGACGGGTCGGCCAGCCGGTACCAGGCCGGGGGGCCGTCGGTGGGGCTGACGCCGGGGACGGGGACCCACGTGTCGAACTGCAGGGCGTTGGCGCAGAACCCGCTGGTCTCGTTGGCGTGGTTGCACACGATGAAGTCCGGGTTGGTGTTGGCCGCCGACAGGTACTCGTCGATGCCGGCCTGCAGCGCCTGGAACGACTCGTGCTGCAGCGTGTCGGAGGTGATCATGGTCTGGTGCTGGATGGCGTTCTGTGCCAGGGCGGCGGCGCCGGCCGTGAGCAGGCCCACCAGGCCGAGGACGATGACGAGCGCCTGGCCCGCCTCGGCGGCCGGGCGCGCCGCGCGCAGGCGGTGCCGCAGCCGGGTGCCGAGGCGCCGGTGCGGGGGCACGTGGCCGGTGCCGGCCCGCGCCGCGCTCACCCGACCTCCGCGTCGTAGAACGGGGCCAGCAGGTAGGCCTCCGACTGCGTGCCGTTGGGCAGGCCGGGGGCGATGCGCGAGGCGAAGGTGAACTGCACCGCGAGGACCTGGTCGAGCGGGCACGACACCACGCCGGCGCTGGTGCTGCACGAGGTCGACGGCGTGCTGGTCATGGTGGCGTCGACGAGGTAGGAGAAGACGGGGTGGGCGGCGGGATCGCAGCCGGCGCTCCCCGGCACGCACACGCCGGTGAGGTCGGGCACCGAGAACAGCTGCTGCGCGCTGCCCGTCCACGTGCACGCCGTGCCGTCGCTGCCCGCCGGCCCCGGGCACGTGCCCTTGTCGGCGGGGACGAGGGTGCCCACGAGGGCGGGCTTGCCGTCGCTGCCCCTCTGCACGGCGATGGTGACCAGCGCAGGGCCGTAGGCCGTGAACGGGCCGGCGTCGGAGGGCTGGCCGTAGGTGCCCACGTCGGCGGTGAACTGCGCCTCGTCGGGGCCCGTGTTGGCGGTGAAGACCGACCAGGTCGCCGTGGTCGAGCCCTGGGGGGCCGGGGCGACCGCCTCGTGGACGAAGCGGGAGATGATCTGCGACGGCTCGATGAGCTGGTCCACGCCGTCGTAGGTGGCCTGCATGGCGCTGTTCTCGGCCGTGAACGAGGCGACCATCGGCGTCACGATGGCGCCCAGCAGGCCCAGCAGGGCCACGCACACCGCCACCTCCACCAGGGTGATGGTGCCCGTCTCGTCCCGTCCCGTTCGCGGGTGCCGGCGGGACGCAGCGGCGTGCCGGCGCCAGCCGCCCCGGTCCCGGCCATCGGCCCTGCCGCCCCGGCCGCGGCGCGGGGCAGGCGAGGCTCGTCGGGCGGCGGCGGTCCCGCTCATCCCACCGACACCGGGATCGACGACGCCGTGGGGTACTCGGTCTTGGTGCCGGTGTCGGCCCACTCGCCGGTGGTCGGGTCCCACGCCAGGTCGACCGTGGCGGTGGCGCCGTCGGCGGTGTCGGTGACCGTCACCGTGTAGTCCTCGGGGATGATCTGCGCCGCGATGGCGGCGGTGCCGCCGTCCACCGTGGCCGGCCCCAGCCCGTAGTGGTCGGCCGGGCACAGCCCCGGGTGCGGGTCGTCCAGGACCGCCGTGGCGGTGACGGGCCCGGCGCCCGACGCCGTCACGGCCAGGTTGAGCTGCACCAGGCCGCCGGCGGTGGCGGTGACGGCGGTGGCGGGCTGCACGGCGGTGGTGGGTGGCGACGTCTTCGTCCAGTCCTGGCTGCTGCTCGGCGTCTCCGCCAGGCAGTCCCCGTACCAGACCCGGTAGCCGGTGGGGAAGGGGAACAGGTCGACCGGTCCCGTGCTGCCGCTGCCGGCCGGCACGGCGACCAGGTAGCCGTTGGTCAGGCCGGAGTTCCCGACGGAGACCGGCATGCCCGTGGCGAGCGGGGGCGCCGCCGCCGCCGGCTGGAAGGACACCGCCGCCGCCCGGTCGTACAGGAACGACACGTCAGCGGCCTTGCCCTGCGTGACGTTGATGTTGGTGGCCGAAGGGGAGGACTGCCCGTCGACGCCGACGAAGGCGGGCGACGCCGGGCTCTGGAGCGTCACGGTGTAGCCGTCGCCGGGCGGGAGGGCGGCGTAGACGCAGCCGGTGGCGTCCGGCGTCTCGGTGGGCAGCGGCGTGGACGAGCCGGGCGCGGTGATCACCACGCCGACAGCGCCGACGTCGACCGGTGGCTTGGAGGGGTCGGCCGCGCTCTGGACGAGGACGGCGAGCCACCCGTCGGTGCTCTGGGCCTGGCCGTAGGGCGGGTTGATGACGCTGGTCTCCGCCAGGTGCTGGCCCTGGCCCCAGCCCACCGTGACCGTCGCCTGCATGACCTGGGGCGGGCTGCCGGTCAGGCACAGGCTGTGGGCGTCGCCCGTGCCCGCCCAGTGCAGGTACTGGGTGATCGAGAAGGTCTCGCCGGCGAGGCTGACCGAGGAGAGCTGCACGTTGCGGTTCACGTCGGGCGAGAGCTGGGAGATCGGCTCGTTGGCGAGCTGGTTGAGGGTCTGGTCGGCGAGGTCCGTGGCGGTCACCTGGGCGTGTGCGGTAGCGGCCTGGCCGATCAGCGTGGTGGTCAGCTCGGCGGTGGCGACGAGGACGACCAGCAGGACGGTGAAGGCGATGATCATCTCGACCAGGCCGAACCCGGCCTCGGGCCGGGGCCTGGTCGCTGCTGCCCTGTGGCGGGCGGGCCGTTGGCGTCGCATCGGCGAGGTCGGGCGCCGGGGGGACCGCGAGGGCCGCTGCGGGAGGACCGGGCGGTCGGGGGACCCCGAGGGGCCCGGTGGGGAGGCCGCCGTGGCGGGGGCATCGGCCTCACGCGGTGCGGGTCGACGGCAGCGGTCCACCGTTGGAGGGTCGACGTGGTGCGTGCTCGGGCCGGAGCAACGGGGCCACAACGTCGGCGCCGGTTCGGTGGCGGTCGTCGGGCGAGGCCGCACGGCGGTGGTTCCTCCCCACCGGGCCCCCGGGCGGGGGGACCGGGTCAGCCCTTGTCGGGCCAGGGGTCGGCGAACCGGTCGTCGCGCCAGCGCGGGCTCGTGCTGCGCCAGCGCTCGCCGGCTGCCGGTCGGGGCGCGTCGACGACGACGACGCGGCTGCGGGTGGTTGAACGGCGGTGCCACAGGGTTTTGAGGTGCATGTGCGCTCCAGCGTGGGGGGGCCGGCAGGACCGGCAGCGCCGGGGACCGGCGTCGCCGTGTCCTGTCGATGCATCGAACGTTCTCCGTGGCAACTTTAGACAGAATTTCACTCAGCGTGATCAACGCTGGGGGGCCCGCCGGGCCGGTTGCGGGGTGGCTCTCCGACCGGTCGCAGGGTGGCCCGATGGCCGAGCCGGCACCGGTCGGGGGGCGGCGAGCCGATAGTGTCGCCGCGTGGTGCAGCCGACCGACCTCCTTCCCCACCGACCGCCGTTCCTGCTCATCGACGAGGTCCTCGCGGTGGAGGCGGGGCGCAGCGCCGCGGGCCGCTGGCGGCTCACGGGCGACGAGTGGTTCTTCGCCGGGCACTTCCCCGGCAGGCCGACGCTGCCCGGCGTGCTCATGGTCGAGTCGCTGGCCCAGCTCGGCGGCGTGGCCGTGCTGGCCGACGAGCGGTTCGCCGGCCGGCTCCCGCTGTTCGGCGGCATCGACCGGGCGCGCTTCCGGCGGCAGGTGTCGCCCGGCGAGGTGCTCGACCTGGAGGTCACCCTGGGGAGGCTGTCGGCGCGTGCCGGGACGGGGCACGGCCGGGCCTCGGTGGCAGGGGAGACGGCCTGCGAGGCGGACCTGCTGTTCGTCATCGTCGACGGCTGAGCGGGCGCACGGGGGCCGGATGCGGATCGCCACCTGGAACGTGAACTCGCTGAAGGCACGGCTCGACCGGGTCACCGGGTGGATGGCCGAGGCCCGGCCCGACGTGCTCTGCCTGCAGGAGACGAAGCTGGCTGACGCCGCGTTCCCGGCCATGGCCTTCGAGGCGCTCGGGTACGAGTCGGCGCACCACGGCGACGGCCGGTGGAACGGCGTGGCGGTGCTGAGCCGGGTCGGCCTGGAGGACGTGCGCCGCGGGTTCGACGGGCCGGCCGACGCGGCGGGGTGCCGCCTGCTGGCCGCCACCTGCGGCGGCGTGAGGGTGCACAGCGTGTACGTCCCGAACGGCCGCAGCGTCGGCAGCGAGCACTTCGAGGAGAAGCTGCGGTGGTTCGCCGCGCTGCGCAGCCTGCTGGACGAGCGGTGCGACCCGGCCGACCCCGTGGTCGTGTGCGGCGACGTCAACGTGGCGCCACGGGACAGCGACGTGTGGGACCCGGCCGCGCTGGTGGGCTCGACCCACGTCACGCCCGAGGAGCGCGCGGCGCTCGACGAGGTGTGCGCCTGGGGCCTCGTCGACGCCTTCCGCCTCCACCACGCCGATCCCGGGCTCTACACCTGGTGGGACTACCGGGGCGGGGCGTTCCACCGGCGCCAGGGGATGCGGATCGACCTGGTGCTGCTGAGCCGTCCGCTGGCCGAGCGCTGCACCTGGGCGTTGGTGGACCGCAACGAGCGCAAGGGCCAGCAGCCGTCGGACCACGCTCCGGTGCTGGTGGACGTCGACCCGCCCCCGGCCGGGTCGGCGAAGGGCTGACGTGGGCGGGGTCCGCCACCGGCGGGCGTGGCCGGGCGGCGGCGCCGGGGTGTCCAGGCGGCCCGCGTGGCGGGCCGGGCCGTACGGGCCGCGCCGG
>JAJZYI010000174.1 GCA_021798135.1 Actinomycetes bacterium
GGGGCGGCACCGGCAGCACGGGCACCACCGGCACCACGGGCGGCTCCGGTTCCGGCTCGGGCGCCTGCGGCGGCACCGGCACCCTGTCAGGGCCCCTCCAGAACGCCTCCTACTGGCTGGCCGCCAAGGACGGCGGGGTCTTCGCCTTCGGAGGACTGCCCTTCTACGGTTCGATGGGCGGCAAGCCCCTGAACGAGCCGGTCGTCGGCATCACCCCGGCGCTCGGCGGCACCGGGTACTGGGAGGTCGCCTCCGACGGCGGCATCTTCGCCTTCCACGCACCGTTCTACGGCTCCATGGGCGGCCAACACCTGAACAAGCCGGTGGTCGGCATGGCCACCGACCCGGCCACGGGCGGCTACTGGATGGTCGCGTCCGACGGCGGCATCTTCTCCTTCGACGCACCGTTCTACGGCTCCATGGGCGGCCAGCACCTGAACAGCCCGATCGTGGGCATGGCCGTCACCCCGGACGGGGGCGGCTACTGGCTCGTGGCGGCCGACGGCGGGATCTTCTCCTTCGGCGACGCGACGTTCCACGGCTCGATGGGCGGCCAGCCCCTGGCCAGCCCGATCATCGGCATGGCCGCCGCACCCGACGGGGGCTACTGGCTGGCGGCCGCCAACGGCACCGTCTACGCCTTCGGCGCGCCGTTCGAGGGCTCGCTCGCCGGCGACCCCCTGACGTTCCCCATCGTGGCGATCGCCGGCAACGGCGAGACCAGCACGGGCTACTGGCTCACCAACGCCAACGGCGCCATCTCGGCGTTCGGCGACGCCGGCAACTTCGGCTCCGCCCCTCAGCACCTCAACTCGCCCATCGTCGGCATCGCGGACGGGCCCGGCACCGGTGCCGTGACCAACACCGTCGTCCCTTCCGGCTCGTTCGGCTACGACGTGTCGAACTACCAGTGCTCGACCCCGCTGCCCTCGGGCCACACCATCGGCATCGTGGAGGCGACCGGCTGGCCCAAGTCGGACCCCAACCCCTGCCTCACCCGCGAGGCGACGTGGGCCGGCGGCGGCCTGGAGCTGTACGCCTTCCTGGCCGACGGCAGCAGCACCACCGACCAGCCCGGCTGCAACGCCGACCCGCAGTGCAACTTCGGGTTCGAGGCCGCCGCGTACGCGTACGACTACGTCAGGTCCCAGGGCGTCAACCCGGACGTCACGTGGTGGCTCGACGTGGAGCCGATCAACTGGTCCACGGACACCGCTGCCAACGCCCAGGTCGTGGCGGGAGCGCTGCTGGAGCTGCGCGGGCTGGGCATCAACACCGTGGGCGTCTACACGTCGCCGCTCACCTGGGCGAAGATCGTCGGCACCTACCAGCCACCGGTGCCGGTCTGGCTCGCCTGGTACACGAACCAGCCGAGCCAGAACTGCACGACCGGCTTCGCCTACGCGGCCCAGAACGGCGACGCGCTCCCCACCGGCGGCATCCTCATGACGCAGTACACCGACAGCGCCGGCAGCTCAGGCGTCGACGGCGACTACGCCTGCTGACCCAGCCGGCGAGGGCTCCCACGCCCGGCGCCTCGACCGCAGCCCGGGCCGGCCGGCCTGCCGGCCCTGACCCGGCCCGCCGCCCGGCGCCGGCGGGTGCCGCGCCGCTGGGCGTCAGTCGCCCACGGCCACCAGATGGGCGGCGTCGTTGTACCGGACGAGCCGCCAGCCACCGGCCGAGCGCTCCCACTCGGTCATCGACGCGTGCGCGGTGCGCAGCTGCAGCCGGGGGCGCGACACCCCGAGCCACGACACGAGCGTCGCCTCGACGACCCCGGCGTGGCACGCGACGACGACGGTCTCGCCGGGGTGGTCGGCCGCGACGGCGGCGACGCCCGCAGCGGCACGCGCCACGAACGCCGACCAGCTCTCGCCCCCCGGTGCCAGCGGCGTGGACGGGTCCGCGTCCCAGTCGGGCTCGCCGAAGCGGCCGACGGCGTCCCTCCACGCCAGCCCGTCGCTCTGCCCGGGGTGCAGCTCGCACAGCGAGCACCGGCGCCGCACGGCGAGGGCGCCCGTCCCGACCGAGGGTCCGAGCAGCCGTGCCGTCTCGACGGCCCGGGGCAGCACGCTGGCGTACAGGGCGGTGGCGCCCCGCAGCTCGCCCGTCTCCGCCAGGCGCGCGGCGAGCGCGCCGACCTGCTCGCGGCCCCGGTCCGTGAGACCGGTGCAGCCGACCGGCCCCCCGACCACGCCGTTCACGTTGCAGGCAGCCTCCCCGTGGCGGACGAGGACCACGCGCGTGGCGCCCGGCTCGACCGGGGGCACGGTCCGCACCGACCGGGGCACGCCGGTGCTCATGCCAGCTGGCCCACGAACTGCTCGAGCTGGCGGAGGTTGCGGACCTCGACGACGTCGTCGCAGTGCGCGCCGTACACGTCCACGATGGAGTCGCCGCTGCCCCAGTACGAGCGGGGCTCGGGGTTGAGCCAGTACAGGTGCCGCGCCCGCTGGCCGATCTCCTGCAGCACCCAGGCCTGCGGGGCGTGGTAGTTGTTGCGGGCGTCGCCCAGGACCAGCACGCTGGTGCGGTGGGTGATGGCGTCGCCCCACCGCTCCCAGAACACGCCCAGCGCATGGCCGTAGTCCGAGTGGCCGTCCACCCACACCACGTCGGCCTCCGTGTTGACGCGGTGCACGGCCTCGGCCACGTCGTCGGCCCGGTCGAAGATCCCGGTCACCTCGTCGATGCCGTCGATGAAGACGAAGCTCCTGACCTTCGAGAACTGGTCGCTCAGGGCGTGGACGAGGTGCAGGGTGAAGCGGGCGAACGACGCCACCGACCCGGAGATGTCGGCGATCACGACCAGCTCGGGCTTCGCCGGGTGCGGCGGGCGGAACCGCAGCTCGGCGGGGACGCCGCCGGTCGACAGGGAGTGGCGGAGCGTGGACCTGAAGTCGAGCGGCCCGGTGCGGCCGCGGCGGCGCCTGCGGGCCAGGCGGACGGCGAGCTTGCGGCTGAGCGGGCGGATCGCCCGCTGCAGGGCACGCAGCTCGTCGCGCGTCGCGTGCATGAACTCGATCTCGTCGGGCAGCGGCGCCCGCAGCGACCGGGCCAGCGCCTGGGCACCGCGGTCGGCCACCAGCCGGCGGCGGATCTCGTCCTCCACCGCTGCGCGCAGCCGGGCGAGGCGCTGGCGCATCTCGTCGCGCACCAGCCGCTCCTCCAGCGGGGACAGGGCAGCCCCGGGAGCGCCTTCCCGCGCCGCCTGGACCAGACGGCCGAGCATCCCGTCGACGTCGAGCTGGCGCAGCGTCCGGTACAGGTAGTAGGTGCCGCCGACGGGCCGGCCCGGCTCCATCCCGGCGAACCGGCCGACCGCCATGCGGGCGAGCGCGACCATGCGGGCGTCGTCCCCCGCCAGCAGGGCCCGGTACAGCTGCTCGGCCAGGTCCTCGCCCGACACCGTCCCGCCGCCGCCGCCGTCGCCCGGCGACGCACCGTCGGGCTGGACCTCGCCGGCGGTGGCGCCGCCCCCGGGAGCTCCGGGCTCGTCGCCCATGGCGTCCCCGCCGCCGCGGCGCGCGAAGTAGACCTCGAACGCCGTCTCGAAGGCCTTCCAGTGGTCGGCCGACTTCACCAGCGTGGCGGCCAGCGCGTACTTGAGCGCCTGGCGGTCCTCGACCGGCACGTGGTGCACCGCCGCCGCGGCGTCGATCGACTCCGTGAGCGACACCGGCAGGCCCGCCGCGCGCAGCTCCTCGACGAAGCCGGTCAGCAGCTCGAGCATCGCCTTGCAGCCACCGCCTAGCCGCGGTCCGTCCCCGCCGTCTCGAGCTCCTTGGCTGCCCGCTCGAGGTCGGTGCGGTACTTGAGCAGGACGTTGAGCGTCGACGTGGCGGTCGCGGCGTCGACCTGCTCGATCCCCAGCAGGACGAGGGTCCGCGCCCAGTCGAGGGTCTCGGAGACCGACGGCGGCTTCTTCAGCTCCAGCGACCGCAGGGAGCGCACGATCCGGGCCACCTGGTCGGCGAGCTCCTCGCCGATCCCGGGCACCCGGCTGGCGACGATGGCGCGCTCGCGGTCGAGGTCGGGGTAGTCGAGGTGGAGGTACAGGCAGCGCCGCTTGAGGGCCTCGGAGAGCTCGCGGGTGTTGTTGGACGTGAGGAACACGAGCGGGACCCGCTGGGCCCGCACGGTGCCGAGCTCGGGGATCGACACCTGGTACTCCGACAGGATCTCGAGCAGCAGCGCCTCGGTCTCGAGCTCCACGCGGTCGACCTCGTCGATCAGCAGCACCACCGGGTCGGTGCTGCGGATGGCCTGCAGCAGCGGCCGCTCGAGCAGGAAGTCCTCCGAGAAGATGTCCTCCTCCACGTCCCGCCACGTGAGGGCCCCGGCGCCACCGCGTGCCGAGGCACCGGCCGCGGGCGTCCCGGACGCGGTGCCGCCTGGCGCCGCACCCGGCGCGGTGCCGCCTGGCGCCGCACCCGGCGCGGTGCCGTCTGGCGCCGCACCCGCGTCGAGCACCTGCTGGGCCTGGATCCGCAGCAGCTGCTTGCGGTAGTTCCACTCGTAGAGCGCCTTGGACTCGTCCAGGCCCTCGTAGCACTGGAGCCGGACGAGCCGGCTGCCGGTGACCCGGGCCACGGACTTCGCCAGCTCGGTCTTGCCCGTCCCGGCAGGCCCCTCCACGAGCACCGGCTTGGCCAGCCGGTCGGCCAGGTGGACCACGCTGGCGATGGCCTCGTCGGCCAGGTAGCCGCCGGCCGCCAGGCGCCGGCGCACGTCGTCGACACCGTCGAAGCGCGCCGGGCCGGGGTCCGGGAAGCCGAGCGCGCCCGGGCCGGCCACCGCTGCCGGCCCGCCGGGACCGTCCGGTGCCGCACCCGCCGCCGCGCCCCCCGGGGACGGCCCGCTCACGACCGCACCTGCCCGTCCCCGCGCACGACGTACTTCACCGACGTGAGGGCCCGCAGGCCCATCGGCCCGCGCGCGTGGAGCTTCTGCGTGGAGATGCCGATCTCGGCGCCGAGGCCCAGCTCGCCGCCGTCCACGAAGCGGGTGGAGGCGTTCACCAGCACGGCGGCCGCGTCGACCTCCTCCACGAACCGCTCGGCCGCCCGCAGGTCGCCAGTGACGATGGCCTCGGAGTGGCCGCTGCCGTAGCGGGCGATGTGGTCGACGGCTGCGCCGAGGTCGTCGACGACCGCCACGGACAGCTTCAGGTCGAGGAACTCCGTGGCGAAGTCCTCCTCGGTGGCCTCCCCCATGCCCGGCACGAGCGACCGGGCGCGGGCGTCGCCCACCAGCGCCACCCCGGCCAGCGCCTCGGCGGCGCGCGGCAGCAGCTCCGCCGCCACGTCCCGGTGGACGAGCAGCGACTCGGCCGCGTTGCACACACTGGGCCGCTGAGTCTTGGCGTTGACGATGATGGCCACGGCCATGTCGAGATCGGCGGCGGCGTCGACGTACACGTGGCAGTTGCCGTCCCCGTCGATCACCGTCGGCACGGTGGCGTTGGCCCGGACCGACTCGATGAGCGACGGGCCGCCCCGGGGGATGAGGCAGTCCAGCGCCGGGAGCTGCATGAAGGCGACGGCGCCGTCCCTGCTGGTGTCCTCGACGAGCTGGACGGCGTCCTCCGGCAGCCCGGCGCCGGCCATCGCCTTGCGCAGCAGCGCGACGACGGCCCGGTTGGAGGACAGGGCGGTGGACGACCCCCGCAGGATCGTGGCGTTGCCCGACTTCAGGCAGAGCGCGGCGGCATCGCTGGTGACGTTGGGGCGGTTCTCGTAGATGATGCCGACGACGCCGAGCGGCACCCGGACCTGCGCGACGCGCAGCCCGTTCGGGCGCACCCAGCCCGCCACGACCTCGCCCACCGGGTCCTCGAGCGCGGCGACGGCCCGCAGCCCGTCGGCCATGGCGGCCACCCGGGGTCCGTCGAGGCGCAGGCGGTCCAGGGCGGTGGCCGCCATGCCCTGCGCCTCGCCGGCCCGGACGTCCGCGTCGTTGGCCGCCAGCAGCTCGTCCGCACGCGACGCCAGGAGGTCGGCGGCCGCGTGCAGGGCGGCGTCCTTCGCACCCGTCCGCGTCGTCGCGAGCACGCGAGCGGCCGCCGTGGCGCGGCGCCCCAGGCGCTCCAGGTCGGCATCCATGCTGCCAGGGTACCGTCCCGGCCGCGCGGCGCACGCCGGCGGCGACGGCGCACGCGGGCGGCCACAGCGGCCACGGTGCGGGCGGCCACAGCGGCGCGGGCGGCGGCGTTCAGGACAGCAGCACCAGGTCGTCGCGGTGGACGACCTCGCCGCCGCTGCCGGGGAGCTCCGTGGTCCGCCGGCCCGCCCAGTCACGGATCTGGTCGGCACCCAGCCGGGCCAGGCCCTTGGCGAACACGGCGCCGTCGGCGCCGGCGATCTCGACGGCGGCGTCGGTGTCGAAGCGACCGTCGACCTGCAGCACCCCGGCGGGCAGCAGCGAGGCGTCGCGCTCGCGCAGGGCGCGGCGGGCCCCGTCGTCGACCACCAGCCGGCCCGCCGGAGCGACGGCGAAGGCGATCCAGAGCTTGCGAGCCGGCAGGCGCCGGGAACGGGCGTGGAAGACCGTGCCGACGCCCGCCTCGCCGGCGACGGCGGCGGCGAGCACCCGGGGTCGCGCCGCATCGGCGATCACCGTGCGGACGCCCGACCAGCTGGCGATGCGGGCCGCGCCGAGCTTGGCCGCCATGCCCCCGCTGCCCACGTCGGAGCCGGTGCCGCCCGCCGCCGCCTCCAGGGCGTGGTCGATCTCGGCGACCTCCTCGATGAGCGACGCCTCGGCGTCGAGCCGGGGATCGGCGGTGAACAGGCCGGCCGTGTCGGTGAGCAGGACGAGCACGTCGGCGGCGACCAGGTGGGCCACGAGCGCAGCCAGCCGGTCGTTGTCGCCGAAGCGGATCTCGTCGTCGGACGTGGCGTCGTTCTCGTTCACGACGGGGACGACCCCCATGTCGAGGAGGGTGGCGAGGGTGCGGCGAGCGTGCAGGTACTGCTGGCGGTGGCCGAAGTCGAGCGGCGCGAGCAGGATCTGGCCGACCGCCGTCCCCGACCGGGCGAAGGCGTCGTCGTACACGCGCATCAGGCGGTGCTGGCCGACCGCTGCCGCCGCCTGTAGCACGGCGGGATCGGTCGGGCGCGGGCCGCCGCCCAGCGCGTCCCAGCCGGTCGCCACCGCACCGGAGGTCACCACCACGACCTGGTGGCCACGGTCGCGCAGCTCCCCCACCTCGGTGCACAGCTTGGCCACCGCCGTCGCGTCGACACCGCCGCCGGCCGCCGTGACCGACGACGAGCCGATCTTCACCACCACGGTCGCCGAGGCCGTCACGGGGCCACGCCCGGTCGCCGCGGCCGCCACGGGGCCACCACGGTCGCCGAGGCCGTCACGGGGCCACGCCACCCGTGCGGCCGTCCGCCGTGCCCCCGGGCGCGGCGCCGCC